>NZ_JACVUD010000130.1:0-10305 GCF_016624905.1 Stenotrophomonas sp. S49
CGAGCCTACAGGGACGTACTTGCGGCGTGTCCTGCCCACCCACACCGCCCCGCCATCCGACGGAATGCACGCTTTTGCCGTTGCTGTTGCATTGCGCAGGTGCAGGGCTGCAAGCCCTGCAAAGCCCCCCCCTACGAACTGCAGGACAGCATCGAGCAGCCGGCGCGGTGCTCGGCCCAGGCCGGCCGCTTGCCTGCGTAATGTTCCAACCCTGGCCGCTGCGTGTACGGATCGCGCAGCACCTCCTGCAGCGCATGCACGCCCCCCAGGTCGCCCTGCTCGGCGCGATCGATGGCCTCCTGCGCCAGCCAGTTGCGCAGCACATACAGCGGATTGGCCGCTGCCATCTTCGCCTGCCGCGCTTCGACCGACAGCGGGTCCACGCGCAGCCGCGCCGCGTACGCCTGCAGCCACTGCTGCAACGGCGCCTGCACCGCCTGCCGGCGTGCCTGGTCGTAATACACATCGCCCAGTGCGGCCACATCCGGCGCGGGCACGTCCACCTGCATCAACGCACGCCACGCCAGGGTCATGTCCATGCCGCCGTCCTGCAGCAACTGTTGCCAGCGCAGGTACAGCTGCAGGTCCTCATCGTCAGCCGCCGCCAGCCCCAGCTTGGCCGCCGCATCGCGCCGGGTGCAGGCCACGAAGGTGGACTGGAACGCCGCCAACCCCGCCTGCAGCGGCTGCACATCGGCGAACAGCGGCGACAGTGCCTGCGCCAGCCGGTTGAGATTCCAGTACGCCACCTGCGGCTGGGTGCCGAAGCGGTAGCGGCGGCCTTGCGCGTCGGTGGTGTTGGGCGTCCAGTCCGGGTCGTAATCCTCCACCCAGCCGTACGGGCCGTAATCGATGGTCAGGCCGAGCACGGACAGGTTGTCGGTGTTCATCACCCCATGCACGAAGCCGACACGCATCCAGTGCGCCATCAGCTCGGCGGTGCGCACGGCAATCTGCGCGAACCAGTCGCCGTACAGCGCCTCCCCCTGCCCCTGCAGTTCAGGGAAATCGCGGGCTATGCAGACGTCGGCCAGTTGTTTCAGCAGCGTGGTCTCCCCGCGCGAGGCAGGCAGTTCGAACGTGCCGAAGCGCATGAACGACGGCGCCACGCGGCAGACGATCGCGCCGGGCTCGGCGCGCGGGTGGCCGTCGTAGAACATGTCGCGCACCACGTCCTCGCCGGTGCCGACCAGCGACAGCGCACGCGTGGTCGGCACGCCCAGGTGATGCATGGCTTCGCTGCACAGGAATTCGCGGATGGACGAGCGCAGCACGGCGCGGCCATCGGCGCCGCGCGAATAGGGCGTGGGCCCCGCGCCCTTCAACTGCAGCTCCCAATGGCGCCCGTCGGCGGCCACCAGCTCACCCAGCGATATCGCGCGCCCGTCCCCCAGCTGCCCGGCCCAATGGCCGAACTGGTGGCCACCGTAGTTGGCCGCCCACGGCTGCATGCCGTCGTACAGCGCGTTGCCGCCGAACACCTGGGCGAAGTCGGCGCCCTGCACGTCGGCGGCGTCGAAGCCAAGCAACGCGGCAACCTGCGGCGACCAGGCCAGCACGGTCGGCGCCGCGACCGGGGTCGGCAGCACCGACGACCAGACCGCCTCGCGCACCTCACGGCGGCGTGGGCCGGTTTCGGGGTCGCCCGGCAGCGCAGTCAGCAAGCGGTTGTCGAAACGGGGGGCGTGGGTATCCATGCCAGCAGGATGGGGGCGGTCGGCCCCGGCCTCAATCGCCGCGCAGGCCCTGCAGTGCCCCGCCGTGGGCCTCGGCGCGCTGGTAGGCCGGGCGCTGGCTGATGCGCGCCAGGAAGCCCCGCAACGCCGGCTTGTCGTCCAGGCCGCCGCCACGGGCGGCCGCGGCCTGGATCGGGAAACTCATCTGGATGTCGGCCGCACTGAAGCGTTCACCGGCAAACCACGGGCTTTCGGCCAGGCGCCGCTCCATCCAGTCCAGGTGCAGGCGGCGCTGCGGGCCGATGAAGCTGCGCTCGGCCTTGTCGGCGATGCGGCGTGCAATTGGCCGGGCAAAGAACGGCATCGGCGCACTGCGGATGCGCCCGACCACCAGGGTCAGCAGCAGCGGCGGCATGGCCGACCCTTCGGCGTAATGCAGCCAGTAGCGATAGGCGATGCGCTCGGCACTGTCGGCCGGCACCGGCGACGGCGACAGCACGCGCTGGGTGTCGTAGCGGTCGACCAGGTAGTCCAGGATCGCGCCGGATTCGGCCAGCACCTGGTCACCGTCCTGCAGCACCGGCGCCTTGCCCAGCGGATGGATCTGCCGAAGCTCCGGCGGCGCCAGCAGCGTCTTCGGATCGCGCGGGTAGCGCCGCAGTTCGTAGTCCAGCCCCAGTTCTTCCAGCATCCACAGCACGCGCAGCGAACGCGAGTTTTCCAGGTGGTGGACGATGCGCATGCGGAAACTCCTGAGGGACATGACGAATTGTAGAGTCGAGCCATGCTCGACTGCTTTCACGCTGCATTCGAGCATGGCTCGACTCTACAAAAAGCAAAAAAAACGCCGGAAGCTTTCGCTTCCGGCGTTCTGGCTACCAAACGGTAGCAGACGGATTAGACCGCCTGCACCTGGTCAGCCTGCATACCCTTCTGGCCCTGGACGGCGATGAAGGTAACCTTCTGGCCTTCCTGCAGGGTCTTGAAGCCGGTGCCCTGGATGGCACGGAAGTGCACGAACAGGTCCGGGCCGCTTTCCGGGGTGATGAAGCCGAAGCCCTTGGCGTCGTTGAACCACTTGACGGTGCCGGTCTGACGATCAGACATTTGACTAACTCCTGAAACACATGTTGAAAAAATCGCAGCCACCGGGAATCGGGGCCGAGACTGAGTTGCAGGCGTTGGTAAAGCGGATCGATGAGCGGATCGTGAGATCAACTGCACCAGGCCACGATTCACGGTGACCCTAGCAAACACAGTGGGTCGAACGATACGCGTGTTTTCAGCAAAAAGCGATAGCCCCGGCATTCAGCGGCAGAGCCCCGCCCCCTAGGCGTGACAAGGGCTGGGCCCAGATCAGGGCTAAACCCGAGTCCCTATTCAGGTTTTTCCTACCCTACACTGGGCTGATGACTGAAGCTGAAACCCCCGCTGAACACGCCCGCCCGCGCATCTGGGTCGATGCCGATGCCTGTCCGACGGTCATTCGCGACATCCTTTTCCGGGCCGCCGAACGGGTCGGCCTGGAGCTGACCCTGGTTGCCAACCAGTGGCTGCGCACCCCGCCCTCGCGCTGGATCCGCTCGCTGCAGGTGCCGCAGGGCCTGGACGTGGCCGACAGCGCCATCGTCGAACGGGTGGCCGCCGGTGACCTGGTGGTCACCCAGGACATCCCGCTGGCGGCGCTGGTACTGGATAAGAGGGCCGTGGCGCTGAACCCGCGCGGCCAGCTGTACACCGCCAACAACATGGCCGAGCGCCTGTCCATGCGCAATTTCATGGAGGAACTGCGCGGTGCGGGCGTGCAGACCGGTGGCCCACCGCCGCTGGGCGCGCGCGACCGCCAGCTGTTCGCCGCAGAACTGGATCGCTGGCTGGCCCGGATCAAGCCACGGTGATCAAGCCACGGTGACCCGGCCGCGCTGATCAGGCGCCCGGCACCGGGTCGGCCGGCCAGCGCAGCGAGCGCTCGCTGCGGAACACACGCGGCTCCCCGCTGAGTGGATCCTGGAAGGCCAGTGCTCGCGCCAGCAGTTGCAGCGGCGGCGCTTGCAGCGGATCGGCCGACGGCTGCAGCTGTGGATACAGGTCATCGCCCAGGATCGGCGCCCCCAGCGCGGCCATGTGCACGCGCAGCTGGTGCTTGCGCCCGGTCTGCGGGCGCAGCCGGTAGTGCCACACCGCACCATCGTCGGCGATCACCTCCACCTGCGTGCGCGCATTCGCCTCGCCCGCCACTTCGGCCATGCGGAAGAAGGGCTCACCCGGCACGATCCGGCTCAACCGCTGCTGCGGGAACGGCAGGCCTGGCAGGGCCGGCGCCAGTGCCTCGTAGATCTTTTCGATGCGCCGCTCACGGAACAGGCGCTGGTAGGCGTCGCGCGAATCGGGCCGCTGCGAGAACAGCACCAGCCCGGCGGTCAGCCGGTCCAGCCGATGCAGGGGCACCAGATCGGGATTGCCGGTGCGTGCCACCAGCCGTGCCAGCAGGGTCTCGCGCACATAGCCCCCGGCCGGGGTGACCGGCAGATAGTGCGGCTTGTCGGCCACCAGCAGGTGCGCGTCCTGGTACAGCACCGTGTCGCTGAACGGAATGACCGGCTCCGCGCTGACTTCGCGGAAATAGACGATCTCCCGCCCGACCTGCCACGGCTGGTCGGCCGCAAGCGCCCTGCCCTGCGCATCCTGCACCCGCCCACGCGCGAAGCGGTCCAGCCACTGGCCGCGGTCAATGCGCGGGAAACGCGCGCACAGGCCGTCCAGCAGGGTCGGCCAGTCACCGGGGGGCAGCTGCAGGCGGCTGGGCAGACTCATCGAACACACACGCAGGGAAGACCCGGCCAGAGTGCCACCGTTGACATCGCGCAGACACCCCTGCCACGGACACCCCGCCGGCAAACCTCTATCATGGGCGGTCTTTGCCCCCGGAACGCCCATGGCCCTCACCGCCACCATCCGCAAGGCCGAACTGCAGATCAGCGACATGGATCGCGGCTACTACGCGACCCACAACCTGACCCTGGCCCAGCACCCGTCCGAAACCGACGAGCGCCTGATGGTGCGCCTGCTGGCTTTCGCCCTGAACGCCGATGACCGCCTGGAGTTCGGCCGCGGCCTGAGCACCGACGACGAGCCGGACCTGTGGCAGCACGACTACACCGGCGACATCCTGCAGTGGATCGACCTGGGCCACCCCGACGAATCGCGCATCCGCAAGGCCAGCAACCGCAGCCGTTCGGTGCAGGTGGTGAACTACGGCGGCAACGCGTCCGATATCTGGTGGAACAAGCAGGGCAAGGGTCTGGCCCGTTTCGACAACCTGTCGGTGGTCGACCTGGACGGCGCCTTCGTTGAACAGTGGGGCCAGCAGATCCAGCGCGCCATGCGTTTCAGCGTGCTCATCCAGGACGGCGAAGTGCAGTTCCTCAACGACCAGATCCAGCTGGACGTGATTCCCAGCTGGCGCAAGCGCGCCAAGGCATGAGCATCACCCGCTGCGACGTGGTGGTCATCGGCGCCGGTGCCGCCGGGCTGATGACCGCGCTCACCGCCGGCCGCCGCGGGCGCCAGGTGCAGGTGCTGGACCACGCCAACAAGGTCGGCAAGAAGATCCTGATGTCCGGCGGCGGGCGCTGCAACTTCACCAACACCGGCACCACCCCGGCCAACTTCCTGTCGGCCAACCCGCATTTCTGCAAATCGGCGCTGGCCCGCTATTCGCCGTGGCACTTCATCGACATGGTGGAGAAGCACGGCATCGCCTATCACGAAAAAGAACTGGGCCAGCTGTTCTGCGATGTCTCATCGAAGCTGATCGTGAAGATGCTGGTGGAGGAATGCCAGGCCGCGGGCGCGCAGATCCGCACCCAGTGCAGCATCGAGCGCATCGAACACGGCAGCGATGGCTTCCGCGTGCACACCACGCAGGGGCTGTTCCATTGCGCATCGCTGGTGGTGGCTACCGGCGGGCTGTCCATTCCCAGCCTGGGCGCCACCGGCTTCGGCTACGAACTGGCCCGCCAGTTCGGCCACAACGTGCTGCCCACCCGCGCCGGACTGGTGCCGCTCACCCTCAGCGGCAAGCACCAGGAACGCCTGGCCGAGCTGAGCGGGGTGGCCCTGCCGGTGCAGGCGCACTGCAATGGCAAGAGCTTCCAGAACTTCATGCTGCTCACCCATCGCGGCGTCAGCGGGCCGGCCATCCTGCAGATCTCCTCGTTCTGGCAGCCCGGCGACAGCCTGGAGATCGACCTGCTGCCCGGCCAGGACGCCGGCGACTGGCTGCGGCAGATGAAGCGCGAGCGCCCTGCCGCCGAACTGCGCACGGTGCTGGGCGAGGTACTGCCCAAGCGGCTGGCGCAGCGCCTGTGCGAGCACTGGCTGCCGGACCGGCCGGTGCGCCAGCTCGACGAACCGGTGCTGCGCCAGGCCGCGCAGGTGCTGGGCGCGTTCCCGCTGGTGGCCAGCGGCACCGAAGGCTACCGCACCGCCGAAGTGACCCTGGGCGGGGTGGATACGGCCGAAGTGTCGTCTTCCACGTTCGAATCCAAGCGCGTGCCCGGCCTGCATTTCGTCGGCGAGGTGTTGGATGTGACCGGCTGGCTGGGCGGTTACAACTTCCAGTGGGCGTGGGCCAGCGGTCACGCCGCCGGCAGCGTGGTGTGAACCGCATCGCCGTTCGGTGCTCGCCCGGGGCCAGCGCATGGACGTGCCGCCGCGCATCGTGTATCTAGGTTCGCAGATTGGGGAGCAGTGCATGCAGAACGCGAACGACATCACCATCCGCCTGCTGATCGTGGACGACAGCGGCGAAAACGCAGAAGCCATCGTCAGCACCCTGCGCAACAGCGGCATTGCCGTTCGCCCGTGGCGCCCACAGGATTCGGCCGAACTGTCACAGGTGCTGGCCAGCCAGGCCATCGATCTGGTGCTGGCCTCGCCGTCGCAGGGCATCCCCCTGCCGCTGGTGGCCCAGCACATTGCCGCCAGCGGCAAGGACATTCCGCTGGTGCTGCTGGCCGACCGCATCGACGAAGACGAACTGGTGCAGGCCAGCAGCAACGGCGTGCGGGCCCTGGCCCTGCGCCAGCGCAACGAGCACCTGCTGGCCGTGGTGCGTGACCAGTGGGTGGATCTGCAGGCACGCCGCGGCCTGCGCCGCATCGAAGCACAGATGCGCGAGACCGAACGCCGCTGCGACGCGCTCATCGCCTCGTCCCGCGACCCCATCGCCTACGTGCATGAAGGCATGCACATCCGCGCCAACGACGCCTACCTGGGCATGTTCGGCTACGACGAATTCGACGATATCGAAGGCATCTCGCTGCTGGACATGGTGGCCGCACAGCACGTGGATGGCTTCAAGCAGCTGCTGAAATCACTCAGCCGCGGCGAAGCACCGCCCCCGCAGTACCAGCTGGATGCCCGCCACCAGGACGGCAGCGCATTCCCGGCCACCATGGAATTCACCGCCGCCACCTATGAAGGCGAGGCCTGCCTGCAGGTGGTGTTCCGCCGCCGCCTGGAACTGGACACCGAACTGGCGCGCGAAGTAGAAGACCTGCGCCAGCGCGACCAGGTCACCGGCCTGCTCAACCGCCCCACGTTCATGCTGCAGGTGGAAGATGCGGTGGCCCAGGCCGGCCGCAGCGAAGGCCAGTTCGGCCTGCTGCTGGTCGAGCCAGACCACTACGCCCGCCTGATCCCCGATATCGGCCTGGACTCGGCCGACACCCTGATCGGCGCTCTGGCCGGGCTGCTGGCCGAGGTGGTGGGTGACCAGGCGCAGCTGGCGCGCGTCGGCGAACACAGCTTTGCCGTGCTGCAGTCGGGCCCGTATGCGCAGACCGAAGCGCTGGCCGAACGCATCCGCGCCGCCTATGCCGCGCATGTGTTCAGCATTGGTGCGCGCTCGGCCACGGTCACGGTCAGCGTGGGCGGCGTGCAGGTGGGCGAAAAGATCGCCAGCATCGGCCAGGTGCTGGCCCGCGCCAGCGAATGCACCCAGGCCGCCGCCGCGCTGGGCAATACCTGCCGCATCTTCGACCCGGCCGCTGCCGACCGTGTCGAGGAAGAACGCGTGCAGCGCTGGGTGGCGCGCATCCGCGAAGCCCTGGCCGGTGAAGGGTTCCAGCTGCACTACCAGCCGGTGCTGAACCTGCAGGGCGAATCGCTGGAACTGTACGAGGCCTACCTGCGGCTGGAACACAACGGCGAGCTGCTCAGCCCCACGGCCTTCCTCGGCATTGCCGAAGAACATGGCCTGCTGGCCGACATCAACCGCTGGGTGGTGTCGCGCGCGATCAGCGTGCTCGGCGCGCGCGCGCGCGAGGGCCATGCCACGCAGATGCTGGTGAAGGTGACGCCCGAATCCTTCGATGACCCGAAGATGATCGCCACCCTGCGCCGCGAACTGCAGGCCCACGGCGTGCCAGGCGAACGGCTGTGGCTGCACGCGCCCGAGGCCAAGGTGTTCACCCATTTGCGCGCCGCACAGCAGTTCCTGGCCGAAGTTGCCCCGCTGGGCTGCCGCATCGGCCTGGAGCAGTTCGGTTCGGGGCTGGATTCGTTCCAGCTGCTGGCGCACTTCCAGCCGCAGGTGCTGAAGCTGGACCGCAGCTTCACCAGCGACCTGGTGTCGACCCGCGAGAACATCGACCTGATCAGCCAGATCACCGCGCGTGCGCAGGAAGCCGGCATCCGCACCGTCGCCGAGTTCGTCAGCGACGCCAATTCCATGACCCTGCTGTTCAGTGCGGGCGTGGATTACGTGCAGGGTGATTTCGTCGGCCCTGCCCTGCCGGTGATGAACTTCGAGTTCGGCTGAGCGGCATGCGCCGGGCCGCAGATCGGCACCGGTAGCGCCGGGCCATGCCCGGCGAGCGCAGCGGCATTCAAGGCATCCGCCGGGCCATGCCCGGCGTTGCCTCGGTTCTCAGGTCAGATCGACCAGGTTGGCGATCTTCACGTCCGGATTGACGTCGGCCTCGTAGTCCACGCCTTCCACGCCAAACCCGAACAGGCGCAGGAAATCGGCCTTGTAGCCGGCCAGATCACTGATCTCGTACAGGTTCTCGTTGGTCACCTGCGGCCACAGTTCCAGCACCTTGCCCTGCACTTCCGGCGCCATTTCCTTGTAGTCGGCACGCAGGCGGCCTTCCTCGTCCACCAGCGCAACCTTGCGCCCCTGGCCATCGACCAGATCGTGGCGCAGGCGGTCGACGGCCACGCCGTCAGCCTTGCCGCCGTACAGGATGTCGTACAGCAC
Organism: Stenotrophomonas sp. S49; assembly: GCF_016624905.1. Lineage (NCBI taxonomy): Bacteria > Pseudomonadati > Pseudomonadota > Gammaproteobacteria > Lysobacterales > Lysobacteraceae > Stenotrophomonas > Stenotrophomonas sp. S49. The sequence continues at coordinate 8,944 of NZ_JACVUD010000130.1, forward strand.
ATCGAGCTGCTCGATGCAGCCTTCGTGCGTACCCTGCGCCTTCATCACCTTGAACAGCAGCGACAGGTACAGCGGCATGGTCGGAATGGCCGAGCTGGCCTGGGTCACCACGGCCTTGAGCACCGACACGCGCGCGTCGCCACCAATTTTTGCCAGCGATTCGCGCAGGCCCAGCACCTTGTTGTCCAGGTCCTTCTTGGCGGCACCAATCGAGCCGTTCCAGTAGATGGCCTGGGTGATCTCCTCGCCCACGTAGGTGAAGGCGGTGGTGGTGCAGCCATCGGCCAGCACGCCGGCATCGGCCAGCGCGTCGATCCACATCTGCCAGTCTTCGCCGCCCATCACCGCCACGGTGCCGGCGATCTCTTCCGGGGTGGCCGGCTGCAGGGTGGTCTCGGTGATCACTTCCTTGTCGGTGTCCAGGCCACGCAGGGTGATCTGTTCGCCGATCGGCTTCAGCGTGGAGCTGATGATCTCACCGGTCTTGGGGTGCTTGCGGCGCGGCGCAGCCAGGCTGTAGACCACCTGGTCGACCTGGCCCAGGTCGGCCTTGATCATCTCGATGGTCTTGGCCTTCACTTCATCGGAGAAGGCATCGCCGTTGATGCTCTTGGCGTACAGGCCGGCTTCGTCGGCGTACTTGTGGAAGGCGGCCGAGTTGTACCAGCCGGCTGTGCCCGGCTTGGTTTCGCTGCCCGGGCGTTCGAAGAAGATACCCAGGGTGGCCGCGCCGCTGCCGAAGGCGGCGGTGATGCGTGCCGCCAGGCCATAGCCGGTCGATGCGCCGATGACCAGCACGCGCTTGGGGCCGTTCTGGATGGGCGGGCGGGCGCGGATGTAGTCGATCTGCTGCTTGACCGCGGCCTCGCAGCCGGTCGGATGGGTGGTGACGCAGATGAAGCCGCGGACGCGCGGTTTGATGACCATGGATACCTCGGGTTGGCAGATGCGGCGCACGCGGGCGCACGCGAACCGCAGGATCGTAGTGCGCGGGGGACGATTGCACAACCGACGCAGGCGTAGGGTGGGGTTTCTCTTTTGCAGGGCTTGCAGCCCTGCACCGGCCGTGGATCAACGTCAACGTCAAAAGCGGGTGTGCTGAGGGATGGCGGGGCGGGTCCGGTTGCGGGGGACGCCGCAAGTACGTCGGAACGGCGTTCTGGCTTGGTAGGTGTCGACCTTGGTCGACACAGGGGTCAGATCCCGTTGCTCCGCAACGGGCTCTGACCCCAGATGGATTTCGATGTCTGATGGATGTGTCGACCAAGGTCGACACCTACCAACAGCCGCGTGAACCTGTCAGAGGTGGGGGGGGGGGGGGGGGGGGGGGGGGGGGGGGGGGGCCCGGCGGGGCGCCCCGAA
>NZ_JACVUD010000131.1:0-9457 GCF_016624905.1 Stenotrophomonas sp. S49
ATCGGCGGCCGCGGCATGCCGTTTCGTTGATGCGCTGCTGAGACCACGCATTGGTAGAGTCGAGCTTGCTCGACTGCTGTTGGTGGTTCAGTCGAGCAAGCTCGACTCTACGTGGCGCGTGGTTCAGTCGAGCAAGCTCGACTCTACCCCCTTGCTGCGCGCACCATGGGGGCCTGTCTGCAACGATGGGCCGCCCTGCTGATGTCTGCTGTCACTTCCCGCGTCGAGGCGTTCTGCCGGCGCTTCCAGGTTTCCCTTCCGATCCTGCTGGCGCCGATGGCCGGGGCCTGCCCGGTGCCGCTTTCTGCTGCGCTGGCCAATGCCGGCAGCATGGGCGCGATGGGGGCGGTGCTGTCCTCGGCGGCCGATATCGGCGTGTGGATGGACGAGTTCCGCGCGGCCTCTGCCGGCCCGGCGCAGGTGAATCTGTGGCTGCCGGACCCGGCGCCGGCCCGCGACGTGGCCGCCGAAGCCGCCAGCCGCGCCTTCCTGGCCCAATGGGGCCCCGAGGTGCCGGCCAGCGCCGCCGATGCCACTCCGGCCGATTTCGAGGAACAGTTTGCCGCGCTGCTGGCCGGGCGCCCTGCGGTGGCCTCGACCATCATGGGCGTGCTGTCGCCGCGCCATGTGCAGCGACTGAAGGATGCCGGCATCGCCTGGATCGCCTGCGCGACCACGCTGGCCGAGGCACGCGCGGCGCAGGACGCCGGTGCCGATGCGGTGGTGGCGCAGGGCGTGGAGGCCGGTGGCCATCGCGGCGCCTTCGATCCGGCACTGGCCGAACGGCAACTGGTCGGGCTGTTCGCCCTGCTGCCGCGCCTGGCCGACCATCTGCAGATTCCGGTGATCGCCGCCGGCGGCATTGCCGATGGGCGTGGCATCGCCGCGGCGCTCACGCTGGGCGCCAGCGCCGTGCAGATCGGCACCGCGTTCCTGCGTACCCCCGAAGCGGCGATTGCCCCGGCCTGGGCCGACGCACTGGCGGTGACCGAACCCGAAGACACCTGGCCGACCCGCGCCTTCAGTGGGCGCCTGGGCCGCGGCCTGGCCACCCCGTATGTGCGCGCGGCGGCGGCCGATGCTGCGCCACCACCGCGCCCGTACCCGGTGCAGCGCGGGCTGACCGCGCCGATGCGCAAGCAGGCGGCGCAGCGCAATGATCTGGCGGCGATGCAGGCCTGGGCCGGGCAGTCGGCGTGGATGGCACCGGCGCGGCCGGCCGCCGAAGTGCTGGCCAACATGTGGCGCGACGCGCAGGCCCTGCTGCGGTGACCGTGACCTGCAATGGCCAGCCCGCGCAGGCCGACGATCTGCTGCCGGCGCTGGTGAACTACGGCCACTTCACCTCGCTGCAGGTGCGTGGCCATGCCGTACAGGGGCTGGAGCTGCATCTGGCGCGGCTGTCACAGGCCACGCGCGAGCTGTTCGGCAGCGAACTGGACGTGCGCCAGGTGCAGGCCTGGATGGCGCAGGCGCTGCAGCAGGCGGGGCAGGGCGATGCCTCCATGCGGGTGACGGTGTTTTCGCGCCGCTTCGATTTCCGCAACCCGATGGTCGCCGTGCCGGTGGACGTGCTGGTGGCGGTGTCCGCACCAGTGGCGCTGACCGCACCGAAGCGCGTGCGCAGCGTGGTCTGGCAGCGCGACTGGCCGCATGTCAAACACGTGGGTACGTTCGGCCTGTTTGCCCAGCGCCGCGCTGCGCTGGCGGCGGGGTTTGACGATGCGCTGTTGGTGGCGGCCGATGGGCAGGTCAGCGAGGGCAGTACCTGGAACCTGGCCGTGCACGATGGTCAACGCCTGCTCTGGCCGCAGGCGCCGGCACTGCGCGGGACCGCCGAGGCGCTGCTGCAGCGGTACTGGCCCGGCGCGCAGGTCATCCAGCCCCTGCGGCTGGCCGATCTGGCCGGTGTGAAGGCGGCCTTTGCCTGCAATGCCAGCGGGGTATGGGCACTGGAGGCCATCGATGGGCAGGAACTGCCGGGGTCGCAGGCGCTGGCTGAACAGGGTCGGGCGGTGCTGGCCGGTGTGGCGTGGGACGTGCTTCAGAAAGACGCGACGCAGCGGTAGCGCGGGGCCATGCCCCGCGAGCGCAGCGGTCGGGGGCCGTCCCGCCGGGCATGGCCCGGCGCTACCGTGCGGGTGCGGCTGGCCCAGGGGTTGGCCCGGCCGCCATCTGCCGCTATAATCGCCCGCTTACCTCGCCATTCCGGCGACTGGGCAATAGGAAAAACACCATGGTCAAGATTCGACTGACCCGCGGCGGCGCCAAGAAGCGTCCGTTCTACCACATCATCGTGACCGACGTGCGCAGCGCGCGCGACGGCCGCAACATCGAGCGCGTTGGTTTCTACAACCCGGTCGCCCAGGGCGGCGAGAAGCGCATCGAGCTGGACCTGGCCCGCGTTGACCATTGGGTCAAGAACGGCGCTCAGCCGACCGAAAAGGTCCGCAACCTGATCAAGGAAGCGGCCAAGACCCAGGCCGCTGCGGCCTGATCCTGACGGGCCGCGCTCTGGCGCGGCCCATCTGATTGAACGCAGATGAAAGATAACGAGCGCCGCATCCTGCTGGGCAGGATTGTCGGCGCTTTTGGTGTGCGCGGCGAAATAAAGCTCGAGTCCTGGACCGAGCCGCGTTCCGCTATTTTCCGTTACCAGCCGTGGATCCTGCGCAGCCCCAACGGGCAGGAATCGACGCTTGAAGGCGCTCGTGGCCGCGACAGCGGCAAGCATCTGGTGGCCCGGTTCCCCGGCATCGAAGATCGCGACACGGTCGAGGCCATGCACGGCACCGAGATCTACGTGGCCCGCAGCGCGCTGCCGCCGCCGAAACCCGATGAGTACTACTGGGTGGATCTGGAAGGCCTGGATGTGAAGACCGTCGAGGGCGTTGCCCTGGGCCAGGTCTCGCACCTGTTCAGCACCGGCGCCAACGATGTGGTCGTGGTCCGTGGCGACCGCGAGCGTATGATCCCGTTCGTGCTGCCGGACTTCGTCAAATCGGTCGACTTCGAGGCCAACCTGGTCGTGGTCGATTGGGACCCCGAGTTCTGAGTGTGAGCATGCGCTTCGACGTCATCACCCTGTTCCCCGACTTCCTGGCCCAGTCCGCTGGACTGGGCGTGGTCGGCCGGGCGCAGGAGAAGGGCCTGTTCAGCCTGCATGGCTGGAACCCCCGTGATTACGCCGAAGGCAACTACCGCCGGGTGGACGACCGTCCGTTCGGTGGTGGTCCCGGCATGGTGATGCTGATCGAGCCGCTGCAGGCCTGCCTGCAGGCGATCCGCGACGCCGACCCGACCCCGGCGCGGGTGATCTACCTCAGCCCGCAGGGCGCGCCGCTCAACCAGGCCAAGGTGCGGGAACTGGCGGCGCTGCCGCGGGTGGTCCTGCTCTGTGGCCGCTATGAGGGCATCGACGAACGCTTCCTGGAAGCCAACGTCGATGAAGAGATTTCCCTGGGCGACTACGTGCTGTCCGGCGGCGAACTGGGTGCGGCGGTCATCATCGATGCCGTGGCCCGCCTGCAGGACGGCGCCCTGAACGACGCCGAATCGGCCGCCCAGGACAGCTTCGAAGGCGACCTGGGCCTGCTCGACTGCCCGCATTACAGCCAGCCGGCCCAGCACCCGCTGGGCGACGTGCCGGACGTGCTGCGTTCGGGCAACCACGCGGCCATCGCCGCCTGGCGCCGCCAGCAGTCGCTGCTGCGTACCGCCGAACGGCGCCCGGACCTGCTGGATGAACAGGCGCTGGGCAAGGCTGACCGCAAACTGCTGGAACAGGGCCGCCAGGCCCAGAAACACAAGACCAGCCCCTAGCGCAGGGTTGGCTTTATCGGCTATCATGGCCAATTCCCGCCAGCCCCGGCCGGCGCGCGCAGTACCCACAACAAACGTGCAGCACAGTTCCGTGACTGCATGAGCCTACGTTGTCAGAACGACACGCCCACCCGAACAAGAATCGGTGTAACCCATGAGCAAGCTGAACAAGTCCATCGTCGCGGAATTCGAATCCGCCCAGATCACCCGCGAACTGCCGAAGTTCAGCCAGGGCGACACCGTTGTCGTCAACGTGAAGGTGAAGGAAGGCAGCCGCGAGCGCGTGCAGGCCTATGAAGGCGTTGTGATCGCCACCAAGAACGCCGGCCTGAACTCCTCGTTCACCGTGCGCAAGATCTCGCACGGCTACGGCGTCGAGCGCGTCTTCCAGACCCACAGCGCCATCATCGACTCGGTCGAAGTGAAGCGTCGTGGTAAGGTCCGCGCCGGCAAGCTGTACTACCTGCGTGGCCTGGAAGGCAAGGCTGCCCGCATCAAGGAAGACCTGGCTGCCGCTGCTGCCGCCAAGGCTGCCCGTCTGGCCGAAAAGGCCTGATAAACAACTTCGGTTGTTTCCGCAACGGCCACCTTCGGGTGGCCGTTTGCGTTTGTGCGCCGGCCGGCGCTATGTTCGCGGCATGACGACCGTTGAACAGCGTTACCCGCCCAAGGTGCAGGCCGCCCTGCGCCATCTTGACGCCGCGGGCGTGCAGCGCCGGCACTCGGCGCCGCCACTGCATCGCCTGCTGTGGCGCATGGGCGTCAACGCGCCCCCGCCGATCATCGCCAGCGTGGCGTCCAATGCACTGCTGATGGGTATCTGGTTCGCACTGGGCTGGGGCGTGCTGATGTGGCTGCTGGTGTGGCGCAACACCAGCCTGCCGTTGGCCGTGGCGGTGTTCAGCGCGCTCCTCGCCGGCGTCCTGTTCGGTCTGCTGATGGCGGTCGTGATGCGCGTGATGCGCCTGCGCCGTGGCCTGCCGTTATGGCGTGACCTGCCCAGCCGCTGACCTGCGACAACGGAGCGCTGCGCAATGCCTTCCAAGCCATCCGCCGCCGCTGCGCCGAAGCTGTTGTCTGGCGGTAATCCGCAGATCGCCAAGGGCGATGGTGATGGACCAGTTCAGGCCTACATCGCGGCCATGCCCGGCTGGAAGCGTGCGTTCGGCGAGCAGCTCGATGCCCTCATCAGCCAGGCCGTGCCCGGCGTGCACAAGGCCGTGCGCTGGAATTCACCGATGTATGGCGTTGCCCAAGGGCAGGGCTGGTTCCTCAGCTTCCACTGCTGTACGCGTTACATCAAGGTCGCGTTGTTCCACGGCGCGCTGCTGCAGCCGCAGCCGCCTGAGCCTTCGAAGCAGGCCACCACGCGCTATCTGCACCTGTACGAAGACACCGTGCTGGACCGCGCACAACTGCTGGACTGGCTGCAGCAGGCACGTGCGCTGCCCGGCGCGCGCATGTAGTTTCTCCTTCCCACCGTACCGTGCGAGTGCAGACATGCCCAGGAAAGCTGCGGAATCCACCGAAGCAACACGCCCTGCCTCTGAACTGATCGATGCGCGCATTGCCGAACTGGGCGACTGGCGCGGCGATGCGCTGGCCCGCGTGCGCGCACTGATCCACCAGGCGCTGCCCGACGTGGAAGAAACCTGGAAATGGCGCGGCACGCCGGTGTGGGAACACAACGGCATCCTGTGCACGGGCGAAACCTACAAGCAGGCAGTGAAACTGACCTTCGCCCACGGCGCCGCGCTGCCCGACCCGAAGGGCCTGTTCAACGCCAGCCTGGAAGGCAATACGCGGCGCGCGATCGACATCCACGAAGGAGAGATGCCCAACGCGACCGCGCTGAAGGCTTTGATCCGCGCTGCCGCCAAGCACAACGCCGCGAAGTAGAACGGTAGCGCCGGGCCAAGCCCGGCGAGCGCAGCGGTGGTGGCCAGACATCCGCCGGGCATGGCCCGGCGCTACCGCCGGCGCTATCGGGTCACGGCATCCGGGTCGGCTACCGGCGAGGGCGGGCAGGCCGGCACTTCCGACGGCGTGGCCAGCACTTCGGCCGGCGCCGGCGGGGTGATCATCCGCGCCTTGCGCCAGCCACCCCAGCGGTAATACGCCAGCGACAGCAGCATGGACACCAGCGAACCGGCCGGGAAACTCCACCAGATCGCATCGGCGCCCCAGTACGGCTGCAGGAATTCGGCGAACGGCACGCGCACGCCCCACAGCGAGGCGGCCAGGATCAGCAGCGGCGGAATGACCGCGCCGGTGGAGCGCACCACGCCGGAGATCACGAAGCTGACACCGAAGAACAGGAACGAGCCGATCACCACGTGGTTCAGGTGGCGCGCGATCTGCAGCGATTCGCTGCCCTGCGGCAGGAACAGCGCCAGCGAATACTGGTCCAGCGCCACCAGCGGCAGGATCAGCGCACCGGTCAGCAGGAAGTTGAACAGCACGCCCTGCCGCGCGGTGCCGCGCACGCGGTCCCAGCGCTGCGCGCCCACGTTCTGCGCGGCCATCGACGAACACGCCGCACCGATGGCCATGGCCGGCATCTGCACGTAGTTCCACAGCTGCAGCGATGCGCCATAGGCGGCCGCGGTGTCGGTGCCGTACTGGTTCACCATGGTCATTAGCATGATGACCGACAGCGAGATCAGCACCATCTGCAGACCCATCGGCACGCCCTTGACCACCAGCGCGCGCAGGATGGTGAAGTCGAGCTTGAACAGGCGCATGTCGGCACGCCCCAGCCACAGCGTGTGTCGCTTGTGCCGCATGTAGAGCAGCAGGCCGGCCAGCGACAGCGTCTGCGACACCAGCGTGGCCCAGGCCGAGCCGGCAATGCCCAGTTCCGGGAACGGGCCCAGGCCGAAGATCAGCACCGGGTTCAGCGCGATATCCAGCACCACCGATACCAGCAGGAAGCGGAACGGCGTGCGTGAATCGCCGGCACCACGCAGCGCGGCGCTGAGGAAGGCGAACGCATAGAGCGTGGGCATGGCCAGGAAGATCACGCGCAGGTAGGCCTCGGCCAGCGCCAGCGAAGCGGCCGGCGTGCCCATCGCTTCCAGCAGCGGATGGGCCAGGAACCAGCCGGCGATGGCAATGACCACCGACAGGCCAATGAAGAACGTGGCGCTGGTGCCGACCACGCGCCGGGCCTGGGCGATGTCGCGCGCACCGATGGCCTGGCCGATCAGGATGGTGGCGGCCATGCCGAAGCCGAACACCGAACCGATCAGGAAGAACATGATGTTGTTGGCGTTCGCGGTGGCGGTCAGCGCCGCCTCGCCCAGGAAACGCCCGACCCACACCGCGTTCACCGAACCATTCAGTGACTGGGCGATGTTGCCGGCCAGGATGGGCAGCGCGAACAGCAGCAGATTGCGCCCGATCGGGCCGGAAGTCAGGTCAAGCGGCGCTTTGGCCATGGGCTGGAGATCGAATGCCGGGAGGCGCACACTAGCACCAAGCCGGTTTGCGGGGTGTGGCAATGCTTCAGCAACAGCAGGGGGTGTGCGCAATTGTGCTGGCCTTGATCGTGGCCGTGCTGCCCGCATGTTCCATGGACGACCGTCTGGGCGATACCCAGATACGGCCGACCGACCGACCCGAATGCCTGGTGGGCAGCCAACGCCAGGATCTGGCCTCTGGTGTGAAGCCGTTGATCGGCGGCACCGGCTGCCGGGCCGACCCGGACAACCCGCGTCCCTTGAACCGCCCCCCGGAGTAGTTTCCGCCGATGTCCGAGCTTTCCCCGCTGCCCCCCAGTGTCCGCCTGGATATCTGGCTGTGGGCGGCCCGTTTCTTCAAGACCCGCAGCCTGGCCAAGCAGGCCATTGAAACCGGCAAGGTGAGCGTGGCCGGCCAGCGCCCGAAATCCTCACGCGCGGTGCGCGTGGGCGAGCAGCTGCAGGTGGACCGTGGCGAGGAACATTTCGAGATCCAGGTGCTGGGCATCAGCGACCAGCGCGGCCCGGCGCCGGTGGCGCAGCAGCTGTACGTGGAAAGTGAAGCGTCGAAGGCGCGTCGGGCCGAGCAGCGCGCGCTGCGTATCGCCGCGCGCGATGGTTTCCAGCCGCCGGAGCACAAGCCGGACAAGCGCGCGCGGCGGTTGATCCGCGCGCTGGGTGATCTGGACGCGCTTTAAAGAGCGCGTGCGAACCAACGGTTCGCACCCACCGGAGCGGGCGGGTTACGCCCAGCACAGCGAGCGGTAGCGCCGGGCCATGCCCGGCGAACGGGAAGGTACTCAGCCACCGTTCGGTTTTCACCCCGCACGTTGGATCTTCCTCTTCATGGAAGACCCGCATGGTCCTGCGCCGCAGCCTGCTGTGCCTTGCCTTCGCCAGCGCCTCCCCGGTGTTCGCCGCCGACATCACCTTCTGGGACGCGCCGCAACGCGGCGGCAACAGCTTCAACGACACTCCACCGGACCGGGCTTACTTCCAGGCGCTGCGGGACACCGGCGCGACCTGGGTGCGGCTGAGCCCGGACAAGTGGAAAAGCGCCGGCGGCCGCGACTTCCTGATCGGCGATGCCGACCACTACCAGGCGCTCGTGCCCGCCGACGTGGCGACCCTGCGCCGTGCGCTGGATGACGCGGATGCCTCGGGCCTGAAGGTCGTGCTGGTGCCGTTGTCGCTGCCGCTGCTGCGCTGGAGGCAGAAGAATGGTGATGTGGTCGACCAGCGCCTGTGGCAGTCGATGGACAACCACCTGCCGGCGCAACGCTTCTGGCGTGACCTGGCCACGGCCCTGAAGGGGCATCCGGCGCTGGCCGCCTACAACCTCATCAACGAGCCCGCGCCCGAATACGGCACCGCGCTGGCCGAGCACGCGCCCCGCGGGGCGATGCAGCAGTGGTATGCCAGCGTGCAGGACGGCCCGCGGGATCTGCGCGTGCTGTACCGGGGATTGATTGCCAGCGTGCGTGCGGTGGATGCGGACATGCCGCTGATGCTGGACGCCGGCTGGTATGCGGCGGCCGATGCATTCGAGTACTGGCCGGCGCCGCTGGACGATTCGAAGCTGCTGTACAGCGTGCACATGTACGAGCCGTATGCGGCAACCAGTGCACCCAACCAGAAGCGCGCCACGCCGTATCGTTACCCGGCCACGGTGCCGTTCGGCGCTGGCAGGCAACGCTGGGATGCCTCGCGCGTGCGCAGCTACCTGCAGCAGCCGATGAACTGGGCCAAGACCCATGGTATCGGCGCGAACCGGATGGTGATCGGTGAGTTCGGCTGCATGCGTCGCTGGCCGGATTGCCCCGCCTACCTGCGCGATGTGCTGGCGGTGGCCGAGCAGCAGCGGGTGCACTGGGCGTTCTATGCCTTCCGTGAGGATGGCTGGGATGGGATGGACTACGAGCTGGGCGACAAGGCCCTGCCGTGGTCGTACTGGCAGGCGGTGGAGAAGGGCGAGGCGGTGCAGCCACCGCGGTCGTCGCAGTCGCCGTTGTTTGCACCGATTCTGCAGCGGTTGAAAGACGGGATGCGTTGAAACCGCCGCAGCTGCTGAGAGCGTGCGAACCAACGGTTCGCACCCACCATAACGCCGGGGTAGCGGCGGGGCCAGGCCCGCGGGCCCACCCCGGCACAAAAGGCCGGGCGGGGGGGGGGGG
>NZ_JACVUD010000132.1:0-9366 GCF_016624905.1 Stenotrophomonas sp. S49
GCGGCATGGATGCCGCGGCCAAGCCTACAGGGACGTACTTGCGGCGTCCCCTGCCAGCCCACACCACCCCGGCCCACCCAAAGCACCAGGAAGCGCCAGCGCTTCGGCTCTGGCTTCGGCTCTGGCAGTTGCAGTTGCCGTGCGCTTCTGCCTGCCGCAGGCATCGGCCCCCCACCAGCCGATACAATGGCCGTCTGCCGTTCACCGGCATCCCGTCCCTGAGCCAAAGAGTTGCCCATGTCCATCGTCCGCATGACCGACCTCGACCTCTCCGGCAAGCGCGTGCTGATCCGCCAGGATCTGAACGTGCCGATCGAGAATGGCCGCATCACCTCCGAACAGCGCATCACCGCCTCGCTGCCGACGCTCAAGCGCGCGCTGGAACAGGGCGCCGCGGTGATGGTCACCTCGCACCTGGGCCGTCCGAAGGAAGGCGTCTGGAGCGAAGCCGATTCGCTGGCACCGGTTGCCGCGCGCCTGTCCGAGCTGCTGGGCCGTGAAGTGCCGCTGGTGCGCGACTGGGTGGACGGCGTGGACGTGCAGCCGGGCCAGCTGGTGCTGCTGGAAAACTGCCGCATGAACGTCGGCGAAGGCAAGGATGACGAAGCCCTGTCGAAGCAGTACGCCGCCCTGTGCGACGTGTTCGTGATGGATGCCTTCGGTACCGCGCACCGCGCGCAGGCTTCCACCCACGGCGTGATCCGCTTCGCCCCGGTGGCCGCCGGCGGCCCGCTGCTGATGGCCGAACTGGACGCGCTGGCCAAGGCGCTGGATGCCCCGGCCAAGCCGCTGCTGGCCATCGTGGCCGGCAGCAAGGTCAGCACCAAGCTGGAACTGCTGGCCAACCTGGTCAACAAGGTGGACCAGCTGATCGTGGGCGGCGGCATCGCCAACACCTTCATCGCCGCGGCCGGCTACAAGGTCGGCAAGTCGCTGTACGAACCGGATCTGCTGGATACCGCCAGGAAGATCGTGGCCGACGCGCAGGCCCGTGGCGCAGCCATTCCGCTGCCGGTGGACGTGGTCACCGCCAAGCAGTTCCTGCCCGACGCTGCGGCGGAAGTGAAGGCCGTCGATGCCGTGGCCGAAGACGATCTGATCCTGGACATCGGCCCGCAGACGGCCGCCCAGTACGCGCAGTTGATCGAACAGGCCGGCACCGTGGTCTGGAACGGCCCGGTGGGTGTGTTCGAGTTCGAAGCCTTCAGCAAGGGCACCGAAGCCCTGGCCCGCGCCATCGCCCGCTCCAAGGCGTTCTCCATCGCCGGTGGTGGTGACACCCTGGCGGCGGTGGACAAGTTCGATATCGCCGGTGATGTCAGCTACATCTCGACCGGCGGCGGTGCGTTCCTGGAATTCCTGGAAGGCAAGACCCTGCCGGCGGTGGCCGCGCTGGCTGCGCGCGGCAACTGATGTCGGTCCAGCCGCAACAGATCGAGGAAGGGCGTGCCACGCTCTTCTTCGACATGGATGGCACGCTCATCGATTCGGAAGTGGGCATCACCACCTGTATTGCCTATGCGCTGCAGAAGATGGACCAGCCGGTTCCGCCGCAGGAAACCCTGCTGGGGTGGATCGGCCCATCGCTGCGCACCACCTTCACCCCGCTGTTCGGCGACGCGCAGCGGGTGGAGCAGGCGGTGGCGCTGTACCGCGAGCGCTTCGATGTGCAGGGCTGGCGTGAGCACACGGTCTATCCGGACATCGAAGACACCGTGCATGCGCTGCATGCGCGGGGCCATCGCCTGGCCGTGGTGACAGCCAAGAACGAGGTACATGCCCGCCGTATTGCCGAACATCTGCCGTTTGGCCATCTGTTCGACGATGTGATCGGCTCCACCCCCGATGGCTCGCGCAGCAGCAAGCCACAACTGGTGGGCGAGGCCCTGCAGCGGCTGCAGCTGGACCCGGCGCAGTGCTGGATGATCGGCGACCGCCGCATGGATATCGAAGGTGCGCGCTTCCACGGCGTGCGCAACGTGGGCGTGCTGTGGGGATTCGGCGGCGAAGCCGAGCTGACCGAGGCCGGCGCCGGACATCTGGCCCGCGAACCGGCGCAGCTGCTCACCCTGCTGGCCTGACCCACCCAGGGGTCGGACCCCTCTCCAAGGGAAAGGGCTCTGACCCCGTTCCCCGCGAGGGGTCGGACCCATCTCCAGCGGAGAGGGCTCTGACCCTCGCTGGCCGGGCGAGTGCAAGCGCGGGAACCGATTACATCCGTTCCCTGTCCGGAGCATGTCCGCTTCATGTCCCGAAGAGTCAGGCGCCACAAGGGTGTAACCGTATACATGGGGCGTGAAGGATGTGCTAATTTCCCCCCTTTCACGGGAGAGGCCCATTCACCATGTTCGAGCGTCAGCGTCGCACCAAGATCCTTGCCACCCTCGGTCCGGCGACCGACCCGCCGGGCGTGCTGGAGGATCTGTTCCGCGCCGGCGTGAACGTGGTGCGCCTCAACTTCAGCCACGGTGACCCGTCCGGCCAGGCCAAGCGCGCCGCCGACGTGCGTGCCGCTGCCGCCCGCGTGGGCGTGGAAGTGGGCATCCTGGCCGACCTGCCGGGCCCGAAGATCCGCATCGAGCGCTTTGCCGAAGGCAAGGTCTTCCTGAAGGCCGGTGACCGTTTCGACCTGATCGCCAATGAAAACGCCGGCCCCGGCGATGCCAGCCAGGTGGGCGTGAGCTACCTGGGCCTGCCGCAGGACGTGGGCCCCGGCGACGTGCTGCTGCTCGATGACGGCCTGATGCAGCTGCAGGTCGTGGAAGTGCAGGGCGAGCGCATCATCAACACCGTGCTCAACGACGGCGCCCTGTCCGACCGCAAGGGCCTGAACAAGCAGGGCGGCGGCCTGTCGCTGGGCGCGCTGACCGAGCGCGACAAGGAACTGATCGGCATCGTTGCCAAGATCGGCGTGGATTTCATCGCGGTCTCGTTCTGCCGCAACGCGCAGGACATGAACGACGCGCGTGACATCGCCCGCTCGCACGGCTGCGATGCAGCCCTGGTGTCGAAGATCGAGCGCACCGAAGCCATCGAGAACCTGGAAGAAATCGTCGAGGCCAGCGACGTGGTGATGGTGGCCCGTGGCGACCTGGGCGTGGAAATCGGCGATGCCGAACTGCCGGGCCTGCAGAAGAAGATCATCAAGGCCTCGCTGGCGCAGAACAAGGTGGTGATCACCGCCACGCAGATGCTGCAGTCGATGGTGGAAAGCCCCATTCCGACCCGCGCCGAAGTGCTGGACGTGGCCAACTCGGTCATCGACGGTACCGATGCGGTGATGCTGTCGGCCGAAACCGCCGCCGGTGCCTACCCGGTGAAGGCCGTGGAGGCCATGGCGCGCATCTGCCTGGGTGCCGAACGCCAGTTCCAGACCGAAACCGACTTCAATGCCTCGCCGCGCAACCTGGAACGTGCCGACCAGGCCATCGCCATGGCCACCATGTTCCTGTCCCAGCACGTGGGCGTGCGCGCCATCGTGGCGATGACCGAATCCGGTGGCACCGCCCGTTACCTGTCGCGTTTCCGCGCCAAGGCGCCGGTGTTCGCCGTCACCCGCCACGACGGCGCCCGCCGCCAGATGGCGCTGATGCGCGATGTCTACCCGATCAACTTCGACAGCCGCGGCCTGACCCCGCGCGAAGCCGCGCGTGGCAGCATCCGCCTGCTGGTGGAATCGGAACTGCTGCAGGCCGGTGATCGTGTCGTGTTCACCAGTGGCGAGCACATGGAAACCCTGGGTGCCACCAACACGCTGCGTCTGCTGGAAGTGGGCGAAGACGGCCGCGCCAGCGGTCTGGGCGACCTGTAAGCGCAGCCGCCGGGCCAGGGGCAGAGCCCCTTCGGGGATCTGACCCCGTGCCGCACAGGGTCAGATCCCCGCAGGGGCTCTGACCCGAGGTCGCAGGACAGAAATTGTCCTGCGCACATCTGGAATCGTTTCCATCCTGTCCTCCACGTCGGGGCAACGGGTGGCGGGGCTATAATTGCGTTTTTCCCGCACCCGCCACAGGAAATACATGAGCATCGAACAGCTGGCCGAAACCGCCCAGGCCATGGTCGCCCCGGGCAAGGGCATCATCGCGATCGACGAATCCACCGCTACCATCGCCAAGCGTTTCGCCGGCGTGGGTATCGAGAACACCGAGGAAAACCGTCGCGCCTACCGCGAGCTGCTGCTGACCACGCCGAAGCTCAACGAGCACATTTCCGGCGCCATCCTGTACGACGAAACCATCCGTCAGGCCACCAAGGACGGCGTGCCGTTCGCCAAGTACATGGCTGACCACGGCATGATTCCGGGCATCAAGGTGGACAAGGGTGCGCACCCGCTGGCCGGCTGCCCGGGCGAGCTGGTCACCGAAGGCCTGGACGGCCTGCGCGAGCGCCTGCAGGAGTACTACAAGCTGGGTGCCCGTTTCGCCAAGTGGCGCGCGGTCATCAACATCGGTGACAACACCCCGTCGGGCACCTGCATCGAATCCAACGCCCACGCGCTGGCCCGTTACGCAGCCCTGTGCCAGGAATGCGGCCTGGTGCCGATGGTCGAGCCGGAAGTGATCATGGACGGCGACCATGACATCGAAACCTGCTACGAAGTGACCGAAGCCACCCTGCGTTCGCTGTTCGATGCGCTGTACCAGCAGAACGTGCTGCTGGAAGGCACCATCCTGAAGGCCTCGATGGTCATTTCGGGCAAGGGCTGCGATGAACAGGCCGACGTGGAAGAAGTGGCCGAATCGACCGTGATGTGCCTGAAGAGCACCGTGCCGGCCATCCTGCCGGGCGTGGTGTTCCTGTCCGGTGGCCAGAGCGACGAACAGTCCACCGCCCACCTGAACGCCATGAACCAGCTCGGCAATCTGCCGTGGCCGCTCAGCTTCTCCTACGGCCGTGCCATGCAGCAGGCCGCGCTGAAGCTGTGGGCCAAGGACATGAAGGGCAACTACGCCGCCGCGCAGAAGACCGTGTTCGAGCGCGCCAAGGAAAACGGCCAGGCCGCCCTGGGCAAGTGGAACGGCTGAGCCGCGCCACCGCCTGAGCCGTAATGGACGCCGGCCCTGTGCCGGCGTCTTCATTTGCGGGTATCGTTGCGCTGCAGCGGGTGCCGTGCCGGTACCCGGTTTCCAGGGAAAGGAGCAGCAGCACATGCGCAAGGCCGCCATCGTGATCGCCATTGCCACCGTCGTGGCCGTGGCCGGTTGCAACCGTCTTCCCGGCAGCAGCACAGAGGCCGGCAAGGCCCCGCCGCTGGCGCTGGACAAGCCGCTGTCCGGTGAAATCACCGCACGCAGCGCACTCAACTACAACGATGGCAGCCACTATCAGGTCTACGCGCTGGCCCTGCAGGACAAGCAGCGGGTCGGCATCAAGCTGACCGGCACGCTCAACGGCTCCATCAGCGTGTTCGACAACGGCACCCTGGTGGCCAGCAGCCGCAGCGGCTATGAAAGTGGCGACGAAGTCTCGGTGGCGTTCCGCGCCGACGGCAGCGGCACCTACCAGGTGGCGGTGAACGCCGAAGGTCCCGATGCGTTCGGGCCGTTCCGGCTGCGCGCCGAAACCCTGCAGCCCTATGACGGCACGCCGATCGTCGGCGCCGGCCGCATCAACGACCTGCTGCTGGACGAAACACAGGACTACACGCTGAAGGTCGACAGCCCGGGCCTGTACGAGATCCAGCTGCGTTCGGACGCCTTCGATACCCTGTTGTCGCTGAAGGGCAATGGCCAGGAAAGCGAAAACGATGACGGCGGTGAGGGCACCGATTCCCGCATCACCCTGCCGCTGCAGCCCGGCGAGTACACGCTTACCGTGCGCGGGCTGGGCGACGGCGACCAGGGCGCCTTCAGCCTGGAGGCCAAGCGCAGCGCCATGCCGGACAACCTGGTCGATACCGATGGCACCGCGCTGCCCCGCAACGGCAGCGTCTACACGCTGCTGGAAGGCGAAGGCCGCCGCCGTTTCCTGCTGACCCTGGACGAACCGGCCGAGGTGCAGCTGGATGCGCTTTCCAGCCAGGTCGACACCGTGCTGCGCCTGGTCGGTGGTGAGATCGAGCGCAGCGATGACGACGGTGGCAACGGAACCGACGCGCACCTGCAGGAAACCCTGCCGGCCGGCCACTACACGGTGGACGTGAGCAACCTGAGCGAAACCAGCGGCCTGGTGGAAATCAAGGTGCGCTGATCGCGCTCAGTGCGCGGCCGCGAAGCCGGCATCACCCACTGGCGGCAGCGGCAGGATGCGCTCTGCCTCCACCGCGTGGCCGGCGGCGGCCAGCGCCTGCTGGTAGGCCTTGGCGGTGGCGGTGTTGAAGGCCACCAGCACGATGCGCATCGGCTGTGCGTGGCTGCGCTGCCATGCCAGCGTTTCCGTCACGGCCACCTGCGCGGCCTGGTACAGCGGATAGCCGTACACGCCGCAGCTGATGGCGGGAAACGCAATGGACTGTACGCCCAGCGATTCTGCCATCTGCAGCGATTTCCAATAGCAGTTGGCCAGCAGCGCCGGTTCGTCGCGCTGGCCGTCGTGCCAGACCGGGCCCACGGTGTGCAGCACATGCTTGGCCGGCAGTGCATGGCCGGCGGTGGCGCGCACCTCGCCGGTGGGGCAGCGCACGCCGGGGCGCAGCTGCGGCAGCTGCTCGCATTCCTGCAGCAGGCCCGGGCCTGCCGCGCGGTGGATCGCACCATCCACGCCGCCGCCGCCCAGCAGCGATTCATTGGCCGCGTTGACGATCGCATCCACCGCCAGGGTCGTGATGTCGCCCTGCCACACTTCGATCTTCATGCGTCCGTCTCCTGCCTGTCGGTTGTTCCGCGCATCCTCCGCGCTGGCTGTACCCACGGTAGGGCACAGGGCATGGATGCTGCGTCATGACCGTCTCACAACCTGCGATCCGGTCTTCACGCACGATGGCGGCAATTACCTTCACGCAGGCTGAAGCAGAAAGGGGTCAGATCCTTTTCCGCATGGAAAAGGCTCTGACCCCCGTCATTGCGCCACGTCGGTGGGGTCAGAGCCCTTTCCCTGGGGGAAAGGGATCCGACCCCGCACCGCTTACGGCAGGCCGGCCAGCCAGTCGTCGTCGGAGCCTTCGTTCACATCGGCAAACAGCGGCGTGGAGAAGTAGCGTTCACCGGTATCGGGCAGCATCGCCAGGATGACCGAGCCCGCTTCGGCGCGGCTGGCTACATCCAGCGCGCTGGCCACGGTGGCGCCGGCCGAGATGCCCACGAACAGACCTTCCTCGGCGGCCAGGCGGCGCGCGGTGGCGATGGCGCGCTCGTCTTCCACGGTCAGCAGTTCATCCACCACGTCGCGGTTCAGCACATCGGGCACGAAATCCGGGGTCCAGCCCTGGATCTTGTGCGGCTTCCAGTCATCGCCCTTCAGCAACGCGGCGCCGGCCGGTTCGGTGGCCACGATGCGCGTCTGCGGGCGTGCCACCTTCAGCACTTCGCCCACACCGGTAAGCGTGCCGCCGGTGCCCCAGCCGCTCACGAAGTAATCCAGGCGCTTGCCAGCGAAGTCGCGCAGGATCTCCGCGGCGGTGGTGTTGCGGTGGTAGGCCGGGTTGGCCGGGTTGGCGAACTGGCTGGCCAGGAACCAGCCATGCTGTTCGGCCAGCTCGCGCGCCTTGCGCACCATGCCGCTGCCGCGTTCGGCGGCCGGAGTCAGGATCACCTTGGCACCGTAGGCACGCATCAGCTTGCGGCGTTCGATGGAGAAGGTTTCCACCATGGTGGCCACGAACTTGTAGCCGCGGGCGGCGGCGACCATGGCCAGGGCCACGCCGGTATTGCCCGAGGTGGCCTCCACGATGGTGTCGCCGGGCTTGAGCAGGCCGCGCGCTTCGGCGTCCAGGATGATGGCCAGGGCCAGGCGGTCCTTCACCGAACCGCCCGGATTGAACGATTCGACCTTGGCGTACAGGGTCACGCCCTGCGGTGCCAGGCGCTGCAGCTTGACGATGGGGGTATTGCCGATGGTGTCCAGGATGGAGTCGTACAGGGCCATGGAAGCGCTCCAGAAGCAGGCCGCGCCGGGCTGCGGCGGGCGGAAGAGGGGAGGGCTGGCCGTCCAGGCCAGCGGCTGCCGGCTGACCGTAGCGCCGGCATATGACACCCGGAAATGACCAGATACCTTTCTTAAACAACCTTTGGTTATAAGCTGGTGACGGGAATTGACCCTAGAGTGGACCTCCGCCCCCGCCGCCTGCCCGCCATGACGCTCACCCAGCTGCGCTACCTGGTCGCCATCGCCGATGCCGAGCTGAACATCACGCTCGCCGCCTCGCGCGTGCACGCCACCCAGCCCGGCCTGTCCAAGCAGCTCAAGCAGCTGGAGGACGAGCTGGGTTTCCTGTTGTTCGTGCGCAAGGGGCGCAGCCTGGAATCGGTCACCCCGGCCGGGACCGAGGTCATCACCCGCGCCCGCGCGGTGCTGGCCGAGGCCAACAACATCCGCACCTATGCCGCCAACCAGCGCCGCGAAAGCCAGGGCCAGCTGATCCTGACCACCACCCACACCCAGGCGCGCTTCGTGCTGCCGCCGGCGGTGGCGGCGATCAAGCAGGCGTACCCGCAGGTAAGCGTGCATCTGCAGCAGGCCGGCGAAGCGGACGCGCTGGACCGGCTCAACCAGGGCGATGCCGATATCGCCATCATCAGTACCGCCGGCAGTGAACCGACCGACGGCATTGCCGTGCCGCTGTTCCGCTGGCGCCGGCTGGTGGTGGTGCCCAAGGGCCACCCGCTGGACCGCGCCGGCCGCGCGCCGGACCTGGCCGCGTTGGCGCGGCAGCCGTTGATCAGCTACGAATCGTCCACGCGTCCGAATTCGTCGCTGCAGCGTGCGTTCGCCGCCCAGGGGCTGGTGCCTGACCTGGCCCTGACGGCGCTGGATGCGGACCTGATCAAGACCTATGTGCGCACCGGTCTGGGCGTGGGCCTGCTGGCGGAGATGGCGGTCAGTGCCTACGACGAAGATCTGAAATCGTGGCCGGCGCCGGAGCCGATCACCGAATGCATTGCGTGGGCGGTGCTGCCGCGCGATCGCGTGCTGCGCGATTACGCGTTGGAACTGGTACACGTGCTGGCGCCACAGATCGACCCGCGCGACCTGCGCCGGGTGCTGGACGGCAACCAGGCCGCCGCGTGGCCGCAGCCCCCGACTTGGGAATCACTGACCCAGACCATCACGGTCTAAGGGTTGGGGCGTTGCAGGGCTGCGCCCTGCACCCGCTCACGGCAACGGCAACGGCAACGTCAAAAGCGGGCTATCCGTGGGTTGGCGGGGCGGTGTCGGAGGGCGGGGACGCCGCAAGTACGTCCGTGTAGGCTTGGCAGCCGCATCCATGCG
>NZ_JACVUD010000133.1:0-8986 GCF_016624905.1 Stenotrophomonas sp. S49
ACCTCCGGCGTGACAGGCCAGCATTCTAACCAGCTGAACTACCGCTCCACACTCAAACTTTTACTACGGTGCTGTGGTGGGTGCTGAGGGTTTCGAACCCCCGACCCTCTCCGTGTAAAGGAGACGCTCTACCGCTGAGCTAAGCACCCCAGCGAGCCGCTTAGTTTACAGCATCCTTCAGGGCCTTACCAGCCTTGAACGACGGATTCTTCGAAGCAGCGATCTTGATGGTGTCGCCGGTCTTCGGGTTGCGGCCGGTACGGGCGGCACGGTCGCGCACCTGGAAGGTACCGAAGCCAACCAGGGTGACCGCATCGCCGTCCTTCAGCGCCTTGGTGACGGCGGCAACGACAGCATCGACAGCGCGGCTGGACTCGGCCTTGGTCAGGTCGGCGGCTTCAGCAACGGCATCGATCAATTCGGTCTTGTTCATTCTTTACAGCTCCTTTGGCGGTGGGTTCCGCTTATTCGACAGGGAAGCAACCGCACGCCATCTGCGCACGGCCGCCATGTGGAAACGGTTCGCCGAATTCAGCGATCAGCGATTGCGATCACTCATTCGCGAGTGCTGCTTTTATACCAGCGGCCCTACCCCCACGCAAGCCGGAAAGCCAGCAACGACGCGGGTTTCAAGCATTTCGACAACGCGCGTCAATGCTTGACGCGCGCGTTCGAAGCCGGTTTGCCCTTGCCACGCACCGTGACGCGTTGCGCACTCTTGCGTGCCTTCTTCGGGGCCAGCGGACGCTCCAGGGCCAGGTCGAGCACTTCCTCGATGTACTTCACCGGCACGATCTGCAGATCGCGAGTGACGTTGGCCGGAATGTCCGCCAGATCCTTGCGGTTCTCCTCGGGAATGATGACCGTGCGGATACCGCCACGCAGTGCGGCCAGCAGCTTTTCCTTCAGGCCACCGATGGCGGTCACGCGACCACGCAGGGTGATCTCGCCGGTCATCGCCACGTCGGCACGCACCGGCACCTTGGTCAGCATGGACACCAGCGAGGTGACCATGGCCGCACCGGCACTGGGGCCGTCCTTCGGGGTGGCACCATCGGGCACGTGCACGTGCACGTCGTGCTTCTGCAGGAAGTCGCCATCGATGCCGAAACCGTCGGCACGCGAACGCACCACCGACAGCGCCGCCGAGGCCGATTCCTTCATCACGTTGCCCAGCTGGCCCGTCAGGATCAGCTGGCCCTTGCCCGGCACCAGGGTCGATTCGATCTGCAGCAGATCACCGCCCACTTCGGTCCAGGCCAGGCCGGTGACCAGGCCGATCTCGTTTTCTTCTTCGGCACGACCGAAGTCGAAACGACGGACGCCCAGGTACTTGTCCAGGTTCTTGCTGGTCACGCTGACCAGCGCCTTGGACTTCTTCGCACCCTTCTTCGGCTTGGCCGCCTGCGGGCCGGCCAGCGCGATTTCCTTCACCACCTTGCGGCAGATCTTGGCGATCTCGCGTTCCAGGTTGCGCACGCCCGATTCGCGCGTGTAGTAGCGCACGATGTCCTGGATCGCATCGCTGCCGATCTCCAGCTCTTCCGGCTTCAGGCCGTTGGCCTTGATCTGCTTCGGCGACAGGTAACGGGTGGCGATGTTGAGCTTCTCATCCTCGGTGTAGCCGGGGATGCGGATCACTTCCATGCGGTCCAGCAGCGGGCCGGGAATGTTCAGCGAATTGGACGTGGCCACGAACATCACTTCGGACAGGTCCAGGTCCACTTCCAGGTAGTGGTCGTTGAAGGCGTTGTTCTGCTCCGGATCGAGCACTTCCAGCAGCGCCGACGACGGATCGCCACGGAAGTCCATCGACATCTTGTCGATCTCATCGAGCACGAACAGCGGGTTCTTGCTGCCGACCTTGTTGAGGTTCTGCACGATGCGGCCCGGCATGGAACCGACATAGGTGCGACGGTGGCCGCGGATCTCGGCCTCGTCGCGCACGCCGCCCAGCGACATGCGCACGAACTTGCGGTTGGTGGCCTTGGCGATGGACTGCCCCAGCGAGGTCTTGCCCACGCCCGGCGGGCCGACCAGGCACAGGATCGGGCCCTTCATCTGCTTCACCCGCGACTGCACCGCCAGGTATTCCAGGATGCGGTCCTTGACCTTCTCCAGACCGTAGTGGTCGGCGTCCAGGGTGTCCTGCGCGGCCTTCAGGTCCTTGCGCACCTTGGTGCGCTTCTTCCACGGCACGCCCAGCAGCCATTCCAGGTAGTTGCGCACGACGGCCGCTTCGGCCGACATCGGCGACATCTGCTTGAGCTTGTTCAGTTCGTTGCGCGCCTTGGCTTCCACCGCCTTGGGCATGCCGGCTTCGGCGATCTTGCGGGCCAGCTCTTCCAGCTCGCCCGGCGCATCGTCCAGGTCACCCAGTTCCTTCTGGATGGCCTTCATCTGTTCGTTGAGGTAGTACTCGCGCTGGCTCTTTTCCATCTGCGACTTCACGCGGCCGCGGATGCGCTTTTCCATCTGCTGCACATCGATCTCGCCGTCGACCAGGCCGACCAGCATTTCCAGGCGCTCGCCCACGGCCAGCGTTTCCAGCAGGCGCTGCTTGTCGGCCAGGCGCACACTGATGTGCGCGGCGATGGTATCGGCCAGGCGCGCCGGCTCGTCGATGCCGGCCAGGGTCTGCAGCAGTTCCGGCGGCAGCTTGCGGTTGGTCTTCACGTACTGCTCGAACAGCGACATCAGCGAGCGGGCGATCGCCTCGATCTCACGCGGTTCGCGTGCGTCTTCGGCCTCGATCTCCACGGCCTGGCCGTGCAGCGAACCGTCGCGCTCGTCGACGTGGGTGACCTGTACGCGCGATAGGCCTTCGACCAGCACCTTGATGGTGCCATCGGGCAGCTTCAGCAGCTGCAGCACCTGCGCCAGGGTACCGACCTGGTACAGGTCGGCCGCGTGCGGGTCGTCGGTTTCGGCGGACTTCTGCGCCAGCAGCAGGATGCGCTTGTCTGCCTCCATTGCCTGTTCGAGCGCGTGCATGGACTTGTCACGGCCGACGAACAGCGGAATGACCATGTGCGGGAACACCACTACGTCGCGCAGCGGCAGGACCGGCAGGTCGAGGGTCTCACTTGGGGAACGGGCCATGGGGGCTCCAGGGAAGGGGAAAACCGTCTCCGGGAGGGCATCTTCCGGAGACAAAAAAAGCCGATGGCCCCGTTATGGGGCCATCGGCTTTCAGATGCAAGGCGTTCGTGAAAACTACTTTCAAATCAGCAGCTTGAAAGCGTCACTCGGCGCCTGCGGCCTTCTGTTCAGGGGCCGCCGGGGTCTGGTAGATCAGGTACGGCTCGGACTTGTGTTCGATCACCGATTCGTCCACCACCACCTTGCTGACGTTTTCCTGCGAGGGCAGGTCGTACATGGTGTCCAGCAGGACCGATTCGACGATGGTACGCAGGCCACGGGCGCCGGTCTTGCGCTTCAGCGCCTTGCGGGCAATGGCCGACAGGGCATCCGGGCGGAACTCCAGCTCCACGTTCTCCATCTCGAACAGCTTCTTGAACTGCTTGGTAATGGCGTTCTTGGGCTCGGTCAGGATCTTGATCAGGGCCGGCTCGTCCAGCTCTTCCAGGGTCGCCACGACCGGCAGGCGGCCGACGAACTCGGGAATGAGACCAAACTTGATCAGGTCTTCCGGCTCGACTTCAGCCAGCACCTTGCCCACTTCCTGCTTGCGCTCGCTGCTCTTCACCTTGGCGCCGAAGCCGATGCCGCCAGCGTCGTTGGAGCGCTGCTGGATCACCTTGTCCAGGCCGGCGAACGCGCCGCCGCAGATGAACAGGATGTTCTTGGTGTCCACCTGCAGGAATTCCTGCTGCGGATGCTTGCGCCCGCCCTGCGGCGGCACGCTGGCCACGGTGCCTTCGATCAGCTTCAGCAGGGCCTGCTGCACGCCTTCGCCGGACACATCGCGGGTGATCGACGGGTTCTCGCTCTTGCGCGAGATCTTGTCGATTTCATCGATGTAGACGATGCCCTGCTGCGCCTTCTCGACGTCGTAGTCGCACTTCTGCAGCAGCTTCTGGATGATGTTTTCCACGTCCTCGCCCACGTAACCGGCTTCGGTCAGCGTGGTGGCGTCGGCCATGGTGAACGGCACGTTGAGCAGGCGGGCCAGGGTTTCGGCCAGCAGCGTCTTGCCCGAACCGGTCGGGCCGACCAACAGGATGTTCGACTTCGCCAGTTCGACGTCGTCGTTCTTCTGCCGGCTCTCGATGCGCTTGTAGTGGTTGTACACGGCCACGGCCAGGGTGCGCTTGGCACGGTTCTGGCCGATCACGTACTGATCGAGCACCTCGAGGATCTCGCGCGGCTTGGGCAGCGAACTGCGCGCCGACTGCGCCTTTTCCTCAAGTTCCTCGCGGATGATGTCGTTGCACAGCTCTACGCATTCATCGCAGATGAACACGCTCGGACCCGCAATCAGCTTGCGCACTTCATGCTGGCTCTTGCCGCAGAAAGAGCAGTAGAGGATCTTGCCGGTGTCCGTGGAACGACCTTGGCGGTCTTCGCTCATGCTTCGCTTACCCAGTTACCCCACCCGCTGAACGGGGGTTCGATTCGAGAATAGCACAGGGCCGGAAGGACACCAGTCCCGGTCCGACCCTGCAGGAACGAGGCCTCCCTGGCCCCGTGAAGGCCGGTCAGCCGGCCTGGATCGACTCTTCCGGACGACGCTCCAGCACCTGGTCGACCAGGCCGTAGGCCACCGAGTCGACCGCGCTCTTGAAGTTGTCGCGCTCGGTGTCGCGGGCGATCGTTTCCAGCGACTGGCCGGTGTGCTTGGCCAGCACTTCGTTCAGGCGCGAACGCAGGGTCAGGATCTCGCGGGCGTGGATGTCGATATCGGTCGCCTGGCCCTGGAAGCCGCCCAGCGGCTGGTGGATCATCACGCGCGAGTTCGGCAGCGCATAACGCTTGCCGGCAGCGCCCGAGGCCAGCAGCAGTGCGCCCATCGAGGCGGCCTGCCCGACGCAGATGGTGCTGACGTCCGGCTTGATGTACTGCATGGTGTCGTAGATCGCCATACCGGCGGTGACCACGCCACCGGGCGAGTTGATGTAGATGCTGATGTCCTTTTCCGGGTTTTCCGCTTCCAGGAACAGCAGCTGCGCCACCACCACGTTGGCCATGTGATCGTCGATCGGGCCCACCAGGAAGATCAGGCGCTCCTTCAACAGGCGCGAATAGATGTCGTAGGCACGCTCGCCGCGGCTGGTCTGCTCGACCACCATGGGCACCATGTTCAGGGCTTTGGTCCGGTTGTCCATTTCGTGAGGTACCTATCTTGGGGGGAAACACCCCCGCGCCAGGGCTGGCGCGGGGATTGGGACGATCGGCACGATCTTACTGGCGGATCGCGTCCTGGAACGACAGCTTTTCTTCGGTGTGCTGGGCGCGCTCGGCGATCCAGTCGATCACCTGCTCTTCCATCACACGGTTCTGCAGACCCGACATGAGCTGGGGGTCGTTGCGGTACATCTCAATGACCTGCTCCGGCTCTTCGTAGGTCGAGGCGATCAGGCGCATCGTTTCGTTCAGGCGCTTGGGGTCCAGGCGCAGGTCGTTGCCGCGGGCCACTTCGCCCACCACCAGGCCGACCAGCACGCGCTTGGCAGCAGCGTCCTTGAAGCCTTCATGGGCATCGGCCGGCACCTGGCCGACGTTCTGGCCGTTGCGGCGGGCCTGTTCGACCTGCTGGGCCAGCATGGCGCGGGCTTCGTTCTCGACCAGGCGCGGCGGCATTTCCACCGAGGCGTAGGCGGCGATCAGCTGCTCACCCACTTCGCGGCGCAGGCGGTTCATCAGCGCGCCCTTCAGCTCGCGCTCCAGGTTGGCGCGGATGTCGCTGCGGAACTGCTCGACGTCGCCGCCCTTCACGCCGAAGCTCTTGATGAAGGCTTCGTCCACCGCCGGCACGACCGGCTCGGACACTTCGGCCACCTTCACGGTGACCTGCACGGTCTTGCCGGCCAGCACCGGCACGCGCCAGTCAGCCGGGAAGTCCACGTCCAGGGTCTTTTCTTCACCCTTGGCCAGGCCGACCAGGCCCTTTTCGATGGTGTCGAACATCATGCCCTGGCCGAGCACGATCGAACCCTTCTCGGTGCCCTCGGCCGGCAGACGCTCTTCGCCGGCCTGCGACCATGTTTCCACCGCGACCAGGTCACCGTCCTGCGCGCCACGGCTGACCGGGGCCCACGTACGACGCTGGTTCTGCAGGTTTTCGATCATCTGGTCGATGTCGGCGTCGGTGATCTCGGCCGAGTGGCGGACCACGGTCAGCTTGCTGACGTCCAGGTCGCCGAAGTCCGGCACCACTTCCACGGTGGCCACGAAGGAGAATTCGCCTTCCTCGCCCTTGTCGATGCGCGGGCTGCCGACGATGCGCAGGTCGTGCTCACGCACGGCCGCGTCGAAGGTTTCGCGCAGCAGGCCGTCCAGCGCCTCGCCACGGACCTGCGCGCCGAAACGCTGCTCGATCACCTTGGCCGGCACCTTGCCCGGACGGAAGCCCTTGATGCGGGTGGTACGTGCGATTTCGCCCAGGCGGCCGTTGATATGGCTCTGCAGACGGTCTTCCGGCAGCGAGAAGCTCAGGCGGCGTTCCAGGTTGCCGGTGGATTCGATAGAAGCTTGCATGTTGACTCCTGCCACCGGTGGCGCCCTGGCCCCCGGCTCGATGATGGATGAATCGGTTGTAAGGACACGGCGTCTGGGACGCGCCTGCATTGCCGCAGCCCTTTAGTTTCGCCCAATTCGGCGTGCACTGCCAGCGCGCGGCGGTCAAGCGGCCGCGCAGGGCCCGATCAGGGCGGGGACAGGCCGGCACTGGTGCGAAAGGGGGGACTCGAACCCCCACGCCTTGCGGCACTGGAACCTAAATCCAGGGCGTCTACCAATTCCGCCACTTTCGCGTGGCCGGCACAGACGTTCATTGTCGCAGGCGGGGCTGCAAAGCGGAAGGCGTGACAAAGCTGAACGCGCTGGATTCAGGGGCCAGGCGCGGCTGCAACGGGTGCCGGGGCCGGCATCGCCGCAGTCAGGCGTTCGGCCAGCGCGCGGTAGATCGGCACATGGCAGACCCACGACGAAGCCACCCGCGCCAGCAGCACCGCCGCCAGGATCGGCAGCAGCATGTCACTGGTGTCGGTCAGTTCCAGCGAAATGACCGCCGAGGTAAGCGGTGCCTGGGTCACGCCGGTCAGGTAGGCACACATGCCCAGCACCACCACCGCGGCCGGGTCCACGCCGGGCAGCAGCACGGCCAGGTTGTGGCCGATGCCCGCGCCCACGGCCAGCGCCGGCGAGAACAGCCCGCCGGGAATACCGGCCACATACGACACCAGGTTGGCGGCAAACTTCATCACCCCGAAGCTGTGCCCCACCCCGCCACCGCCCTGCACCAGTTCGCGGGCCTGCTCGTAGCCGGTACCGAACGCGCCCAGCCCGAACACCAGACCCAGCACGGCCAAGGCCAGACCACAGGCGCCGGCGAACAGCACCGGGTGCGCACTGCGGCTGCGACCCAGCCAGCGCGGCCGGCCGTCCACGGCGGCCAGCACCAATCGGCTGAAGAACCCACCGGCCAGGCCACCCACCAGCCCACACAGCAGCACCGCCAGCCAGCCCATGCCCAATGGCAGCGTGGCGCTGACCCGGCCGAAATAGGTGTAGTTGCCGAGCAGGCCCAGCGACACCACGCCGGCCACGATGACTGCAGTCAGCAGGGTGCCGGAGAAGCGGTGTTCGAAGCGGCCGGACAGCTCTTCGATGGCGAACACAACACCCGCCAAGGGGGTGTTGAAGGCCGCGGCGATACCGGCGGCGCCACCGGCCAGCAGGAAATGGGTCGCCTGGCGTGGATCGCGGAAACCGAACGCGCGGCCGATCATGTACATCAGGCTGGCGCCGATGTGCACCGTAGGGCCTTCGCGCCCCACCGATGCACCGCCCAGCAGGGCCAGCACGGTCAGGCCCAGCTTGCCCAGCGACACCGGCAGGGACAGGTTCTGCCTGCGGAAGGCACGGCCTGGGGTATCCAGCGCGGCGATGACCTGCGGAATGCCACTGCCCCGGGTCGGCCGCAGAATGCCCTGGGTCAGCCAGGCCAGCAGGGCGAACAGCGCCGGGGTCAGCAGCAGCGGCCACCACGGCGAGGCGTCGTGCACGCGACGGAACACGGCGAAGGCCGCGTCGCTGGCCTTGGCGAAGACAATCGCGGCCAGCGCCACAGCCACTGCGCCACCCCACAGGGCCAGCCGTTCCAGCCATTGCTGGCGCGAACCCAGCCAGCGCGGGCGGGAGTGGGAGGTGTCGGAATCCATGCCCGTATTTTCCCACCCCCACTGCGCAGGCACTGTGCAGGGCTTGGCCGTCCCCCTTGCCCGGGTCAGGGCGCGGGATCGACCGACTGGGCCGGCTGGGCATCGTCGCCCGCCGCAGCCGCCTCGGCTTCGTCCAACTGACGGATCTGCATCGCCTGCCCATCGGCCGAACGCTGCACGGCGATACCTGCGAAGGCAGATGGCTGCCCTTCGGCGGGATCCAGCGGCTGCGCGGGCTGAAACGCACTGCCCTCCGGGCGTTCGACGGTGTGCGCGGGATCAGGCGCCGCCACGGCGGCCTCCGCCTGCACCGGCGGGTCAACTGCGACACATCCCGCGGCGGTGATCGCGACAAGCATTGCCACGGCGAGAGCAGGACGATTGATCGGGGCCATCAGAGCCTTCCTGGAAGATGCGCACGGCGGCGCGGAATCCTCATTGGGAAGCACTCGCCAAGGGCGCGCTGGGATGCAGCGCACATCCTGCAGAACATCGCTGACGCATGTGGCACGGATGTGGCCTTGAGGCGCTGCGCCTTGTCGCGAATAGCGCAGAAAAGAAAAAAGCCACCTGGCGGACCAGGTGGCTTTCGTCTTGGTGGGCTGTCAAGGATTCGAACCTTGGACCTATTGATTAAGAGT
>NZ_JACVUD010000134.1:0-8540 GCF_016624905.1 Stenotrophomonas sp. S49
CGGCGCGGGGCCCCCGGCCCCCCCCCGGGGGGGCGGGGGGGGGGCGCCCCCCCCCCCCCCCCACGCCCCCTTGGGTTTGACGCGCTGTAACGAAAAGAGAACAATTCGCATCCAGCCATGGTCCTGCGCCCCTGCGGCGCCCCGCTCCCGGTTCCCGGTCAGCCTGCGTGATCCCAGCCACTGCCCCTTCCCCCAACCATGGGTGGATGGCCCGTGGCCGTCCACCGAGGAACCTGATCGATGCCTTCGTTCCGCACCCCGCGCGTGGCCCTGCTGGCCGCCGCCCTGACCGCTGCCTGCGTGGCCCATGCAGAAGCCCCGGCCGACACCCGCAGCGCCACCGACCTGGACGCCATCAAGGTGGTCGGCGAACGCACGCACACCGAAGCCGGTGCGCTGGGCGACCGTGCCCTGCGTGACACCCCGTTCGCCATCACCGCCGTCGGCCGCGAACAGCTGGAGCAGCGCCAGGTCGTCTCGCTGGGCGAAGCCTTCCTGTTCGACCCCTCGGTCAGCACCCAGGTCAGCGCCTACGCCAGTGGCTGGAGCTCGCCCATCCGCAACCGCGGCATCGATCTGAACTACGACAGCTACCGCGTGAACGGCCTGCAGGTGTCCTCGTGGGGCACCGAATGGCCGCTGGAAGTGATGGAACAGGTCGACCTGCTGAAGGGCCCCGGTGGCTTCCTGTACGGCTTCGGCGCACCCGGCGGCATCGTCAACTACATCACCAAGAAGCCGACCGACACCCCGACGTTCTCCGCGCAGCTGGGCTGGCGCGAACAGGGCATCGTCAGCGGCGGTGTTGATGCCGGCGGACGCTTCGGCAACGAAGAGATGTTCGGCTACCGCTTCAACGCGTACCAGGAGAAGGGCGAAACCTTCAACGGCGGCCATGTCGACCGCAAGGTCGGCGCACTGTCGCTGGACGCGCGCCTGAGCGATGCGCTCACCTGGACCTTCGACGGCGTGTTCCAGTCGCGCGACCTGAGCGAAGAATCGCCGCAGTACTACTTCATCGGCCTGACCTCGCTGCCGCGGCCGATTGCCGGCGACGTCGACAACAGCGTGCCGGGCACCTACTACGACACCCGTTCCAGCCTGCTGTCGACCGCGTTGAACTGGCAGATCAACAGCGACTGGAAGGCCAACCTGAGCTACGGCGTCACCACCTCGTGGAACGACGTCAACAAGATCTTCGCCTACATCGACGATCCGAACGGCGACTACAACGTGAACGTGTACGAGCTGGGCGGCAAGAGCGAATGGAAGCTCGCGCAGGCGCTGGTGCAGGGCAGCTTCCGCACCGGTCCGCTGCAGCACCAGCTGGTGGCCGGCGTCAGCCACCAGACCGGGCTGGGCTGGGACCGCCCTTACGAGTGGAACACCATCGGTCGCGCCAACCTGTACCAGCGTTCTGCCATCCGCCACGACGCGGTGGGTTCGCGGGTGCTGACCCGTGGCGATGAAACCGTGCAGCAGGCGGTGTTCGCCAGCGATACCGTCGACTTCGGCGGCGGCTGGTCGGTGCTGGCTGGCTGGCGCTACAACGACTTCGAGACCAAGGGCCGTTACCACACCTACCCGGTCACTCCGACCTATGCAGTCATGTTCAAGCCCAGCGAGGCAGTGACCCTGTACGCCAGCTACATCGAATCGCTGGAAGCCGGCAGCCGCGTGGGCAACACCTACATCAACGCCGGCGATGTGCTGGACCCGACCATCAGCAAGCAGTATGAAATCGGCGCCAAGGTGGAAGCCTCGCGCTGGAATGCGAACGTGGCCGCGTTCCGGCTGGAACGTGGCGCCAACATCGACCAGCAGACCGACACCGGCCTGCGCCTGGTGCAGGATGGCATCACCCTGTACGAAGGCGTGGAAGCCAGCGCCGACCTGCACCTGACCGACGCGCTGACCGTGGGTGGCGGCGTGACCTGGCTGGACCCGACCTACGACAAGCTGTCGCCGGACAGCGCCGCGCAGGAAGGCAACCGCACCGTCGGTGCCGCCCGCTGGAGCGGCGTGCTGCATGCCAGCTACCAGCTGCCGTGGGTGGATGGCCTGGAAACCTACGCCGCCGTGCGTTACTACGGCGATGTCTGGTACGACGCCGACAACACCCTGAAGCTGCCCGATTACACCCTGGTCAATGCCGGCGTGGGCTACCGCCTGATGGCCAGCGGGCACCCGGTCACCCTGCGCGCCAGCGTGGAAAACCTGGGCAACCGCAAGTACTGGTCCAACGCCGGCATCGGTCTGCCGCGCACCTTCGCCGTGAGCGTGCGCTGGGAGATGTAACCCATCGGTAGCGCCGGGCCATGCCCGGCGGTTGTTCCGCATGCCGCGCTGTGCGCTCGCCGCGCATGGCGCGGCGCTATCGATTGCATGGGTGCGGACCGTTGGTCCGCACTTCCAACACCCTACACACGCGCGCACCGCCATAATGGGGGCACTCCGTCCCCCGAGCCTGCATGTCCGCGCCCCATTCCCGCCTCAGCCGCCTGTGGGCCCATGAAAAAGCCAGCTACGGCCTGCGCGTCTTCATTGCCCTGACCACCGCGCTGGGCGTGTGCTGGCACATGGACGCACTGCCGGCCCTGCCCGGTGTGTTCCTGGGCATCATCGCCAGCGCCATCGCCGAAACCGATGACAACTGGTGGGGTCGCACCAAGGCGGTGCTGCTGTCGCTGCTGTGCTTCTGCATTGCCGCCGCGTCGGTCATCTGGCTGTTCCCGTGGCCGTGGCTGTTCATCGGCGCGCTGGCGCTGTCCACCTTCGGCCTGACCCTGCTGGGCGCACTGGGCGAACGCTACGCCTCCATCGCCCAGGCCACGGTCACCCTGGCCATCTACACCATGATCGGGCTGGAGCAGCACGGCGGCGCCGGCGATCTGCCGCGCGCCCTGCATGCGGTCAGCCACCTGATGGCCGGTGCGGTCTGGTATGGCCTGCTGTCCATTGTCTGGACCGCGCTGTTCGCCAACCGCCCGGTACGCGAACGCGTAGCCCGCCTGTACCAGGAACTGGGCCGCTACCTGCAGTTGAAGGCCACGCTGTTCGAGCCGGTGCGCGAAGCGGACCTGCATCGTCGCCAGCTGGACCTGGCCGAACAGAACCGCAGGGTGGTGGGCGCACTCAATGAAGCCAAGGCCGCGATCATGGCGCGCTTCGGTCGCTCCGGCCGCCCCGGGGTGAATTCCGGCCTATACCTGCGCCTGTACTACATGGCGCAGGATTTCCATGAGCGTGCCAGCTCCTCGCACTACCCCTACGGCGCCCTGGTCGATGCGTTCTTCCACAGCGACGTGCTGTACCGCTGCCAGCGCCTGCTGGACCTGCAGGGCCAGGCCTGCGCACGGCTGGGCGAGGCGATCCGCCTGCGCCGGCCGTTCGTGTATGGCGAAAGCAACCAGCAGGCCGGGCGTGACCTGGCCGATGCCCTGGCCTACCTGCGCGACCAGCAGCGCCCGCAGTGGCAGCGGCTGCTGAGTTCGCTGGACCTGCTGGTGCACAACCTGCGCAGCATCGAACGCCGCCTGCTGGACGCCGAACGCTCCGAAGCCAGCCTGGACAACGTCGATACCCGCCTGCGCGACAGCAACCCCCATACCCTGCGCGAAATGGGCGTGCGCATCCGCCAGCAGCTCACCCCCGGCTCGGTGCTGTTCCGCCACGGCCTGCGCATGGCGCTGGCGCTGATCGCCGGCTTCCTGGCCATCCGCCTGTTCAATGCACAGAACGGCTCGTGGGTGCTGCTGACCATCGTCTTCGTCTGCCGACCGAACTTCGGCGCCACCCGCCAGCGCCTGGCCCAGCGTATCGTCGGCACCCTGGCCGGCCTGGTGCTGACCTGGGCGCTGCTCCAGCTGTTCCCGCAGCTGCACGTGCAGTTGCTGATCGCCCTGCTGTCGGCCCTGCTTTTCTTCTTCACCCGCACCGACCGCTACCTGGTGGCCTCGGCGGCGATCACGGTGATGGCGCTGACCTGCTTCAACCTGATCGGCGATGGCTTCGTGCTGATCGTGCCGCGCATGGTCGACACCCTGCTGGGCTGCGCCATCGCCGCTGCGGCGGCCTTCCTGATCCTGCCCGACTGGCAGGGCCGGCAGCTGCACAAGGTACTGGCGCGGGTGCTGGACACCGCCGCGCGCTATCTGGAATCGGTGCTGGGCCAGTACCGCAGCGGCATGCGTGATGACCTGGCCTACCGCATTGCCCGCCGCGACATGCACAACGCCGATGCGGCGCTGTCCACGGCCTTGTCGAACATGCTGCGCGAACCTGGCCACGTGCGCCGCAACCTGGATGCCGGCTTCCGCTTCCTGGCACTGTCCAACACCCTGCTGGGCCACCTTTCCGCGCTGGGCGCGCACCGCGACCAGGTGGACAGCTTCGCCGCCGACCCGCTGGCCTTGGCCGCCGGCGAGCGCGTGCGCAAGGCACTGGAACAGCTGGGCAGCGCGCTGGGCGCACGGCAGCCGGTCAGCGAAGACGACAACGACGCCGACCGCGCCGTGGCCGCCGAACTGGAACAGACCGACGACAGCATGGCGCCGAAGCTGCAGCTGATCCGCACGCAGATGGCATTGGTGCTGCGCATGCTGCCGAAGATGCGCGCGGCGGCCAACGAAGCGGTGCGTGGCCTGACCTGATCCCGCCTGCAGGGGGGGAGGCGGTTCCGTTTCCGCTGACGGGACTGGTTCCGATTGCGGTGGCGTTGCCGTTGCCGTTGCCATTGCCATTGCCATTGCCATTGCCATTGCCATTGCCGGTGGCGATGGCGATGGCGATGGCGATGGCGATGGCGATGGCGGTAGAGTCGAGCTTGCTCGACTGCTCTGCCAACAGCAGTCGAGCAAGCTCGACTCTACGACGGACAGCATCGCGGCATCGCTCGTCCCGGGCATCCCGACAGCATCACAGCATCGCGGCATCGCTCGTCCTGGGCATCCCGACAGCATCACAGCATCGTTCAATCCGCCATCGCGGCAGCACCGAGGTATGGTCCGGCCCGCCGCCATGGCGGCGCCCAGGCACGTTCTGATGGAACGCGAAGGATGCGTGTCCCGCCGCCCCGCACCCGCCGTGCAGGCAGGAATGCTAGGCTGCGGCGGTCCAAGGAGGTTCCATGTCCGGCCACAACCAGTTCGCCCTGCTGCGCCAGCGCCGCTTCCTGCCGTTCTTCATCGTGCAGGCGCTCGGTGCCTTCAACGACAACGTCTACCGGCAAGCGATCATCGGCCTGCTGTTCTACCTGGGCGTATCGGAAGAGCAGCGTTCGCTCTACACCACGCTGGCGCCGGCCATCTTCATCCTGCCCTACTTCCTGTTTTCAGCCCTTGCCGGCCAGATCGCCGACAAACTGGAAAAATCGCGCCTGATCGTGATCACCACCACCATGGAGATCGTGATCATGTCGATGGCGGCGATCGGCTTCCTGACCGAAAGCCTGCCGTTCCTGCTGGTGGCGCTGTTCTGCACCGGCATGCAGTCCACCCTGTTCGGCCCGGTGAAGTACTCGGTGCTGCCGGCCGTGCTGAAGCCCGAAGAGCTGACCGGCGGCAACGGCCTGGTGGAAATGGGCACCTCCATCTCGATCCTGTCGGGCATGATCCTGGGCGGCGCGGTGTTCCTGCTGGCCGGCAGCCATGGCCCAATCGTGGCGGCCACGGCGGTCATCGCGCTGGCGGTGTGCGGCAACATCGCCGCACGCATGATCCCCAAGGTCGATGCCGGCGACCCCGACCTGAAGATCAACTGGAACCCGTTGCCGGAATCGCTGGTCGTGCTGCGCATGGCGCGGCAGCAGAAGGCGGTGCGCAACGCGATCCTGGGCGTGTCCTGGTTCTGGTTCGTCGGCACCGTGCTGACCTCGCAGCTGCCCAACTACGCACTGGCCAACCTGGGTGGCGAACCGAAGCTGTACCTGTTCGCGCTGGCTCTGTTCTCGGTCGGCACCGGCGTCGGCTCGCTGCTGTGCGAAAAGCTGTCCGCGCGCACCGTCGAGATCGGCCTGGTGCCGCTGGGCGCTTTTGGCATGACCGCCTTCCTGCTCGATCTGTACTTCGCCCGCCCGGGCGAGGCCACGGTGCACGGCATGGGCATCCTGACCTTCCTGCAGCAGGCGGGCAGCGCGCGCATCGTCGTCGATCTTGTCGGCATCGGCCTGTTCACCGGCGTGTTCGTGGTGCCCCTGTTCGCGCTCATCCAGAGCCGCACCCCGAAGGCACAGATGTCGCGCGTGTTCGCCGCGCTGAACATCCAGAATTCCGGTTTCATCGTCGGCGCCGCCCTCATTTCGCTGGCCGCGCGCGAGTGGCTGCACTGGACCATCCCGCAGCTGTTCCTGGCACTGGCCATAGCCAATGCCGTGGTGGCGATCTACATCTTCACCATCGTCCCCGAATTCCTGATGCGCTTCCTCAGCTGGGTGATGGTGCGCACGCTGTACCGGCTGCGCCCGCACGGCATTGAAGCCAACGTGCCCGACGAAGGCGCCGCGCTGCTGGTCTGCAACCATGTCAGCTACATGGATGCGCTGATCCTGTCGGCGACGATTCCGCGCCCGGTGCGCTTCGTCATGTACTACCGCATCTTCAACATCCCGGTGATGCGTTGGATCTTCCGCACCGCCAAGGCGATTCCGATTGCCGGCGCACGCGAAGACCCGGCATTGATGCAGCGCGCGTTCGACGAAGTGGATGCCGCGCTGGCCGAGGGTGAACTGGTCTGCATCTTCCCCGAAGGCGCACTGACCCGCGATGGCGAGATGGGGCCGTTCAAATCGGGCGTGGAAAAAATCCTTGAGCGCCGGCCGGTGCCGGTGGTGCCCATGGCCCTGCGCGGCATGTGGTCGAGCATGTGGAGCCGGCGCGATACCCGCCTGGGCCGCATGCGCGTTCCGCGCCGCTTCCGCGCCACCGTCGAAGTGGTGGCCGCACCTGCGGTGGACGGCCAGCGTACCGATGCGGCCGCACTGGAAACGCAGGTGCGAAGCCTGCGCGGCGACAACGCCTGACGCATCTGACGCGGGGTGCAGGCCTCCCTGTTACCCCGCCGGGAGGGCTGCCGCGAGTCCCTTGGCGGGCATGTAAACGCATACATGAGGCCCGCGTTGCGGTAGATTACGCACCCACAGGGGGGAGGTTCGGCCTGTCCGCGACAGACCGACCGCCAAGGAATGGAGTCTTGCTTTGAATCAACCGCCACCTATCGAGCGTCCGGTGTACATCCCCAACCATCTGGTCTGGGCGATCGTGACCACGCTGTTCTGCTGCCTGCCGCTGGGGGTGGTGTCGATTGTCTATGCGTCCCAGGTGGACGGCCGCCGCGCGGCCGGTGATCTGCCGGGGGCCTTCAGTGCGTCGCGCAAGGCGGGCTGGTGGGCGGTGGCTTCGGCCGTCGCACTGCCGGTCCTGTTGCTGTTGTGGTTCGGGCTGTTCGGCGGCTTGGCCGCGCTGGGCGCTCTTTCCGACCTTTGATTCACACCACCACCCATCGAGGAGCTTGAACCATGAACACCACCACCCCGCAGGTCCCCAATAATCTGGTCTGGGCCATCCTGTCGACCCTGTTCTGCTGCCTGCCGGCCGGCATCGTGTCGATCGTCTACGCCGCCCAGGTCAACGGCAAGCTGGCCGCTGGCGACATCGCCGGTGCCCGTGAGTCGTCGGAAAAGGCCAAGAAGTGGGCCATCTGGTCGGCCATCGCCGCGGTCGTGGTCGGCATCCTGTACGGCATCCTGATCGCCGTGATCGGCGTGATGGGCGGCGGCAGCAGCTACTGATGCACCCTGCGGGATCCGGCACGGCGCCGGGTCCCGTTGTCGCATGTCCGTCCTTCCCGCACGTTCCCGACTGGCCCGCTGGGCCCCTCTGCTGGCCGCTTCCGGCCTGGCCGCGGGTGCCGCCGTGGTGCTGCGCCACGTCAACCCCTACGTCTCGGGCAATCCGCTGCCCGGCTGCCCGCTGTACGCACTGACCGGGCTGTACTGCCCCGGCTGCGGCAGCACGCGCTGCCTGTATTCGCTGGTCCACTTCGACCTGCCCGGCGCGATGGCGATGAATCCGCTGCTGGTCCTCAGCCTGCCGTTCCTGTTCCTGATGCTGCTCAACAGCGCCGGCATCCGCCCGCGCGTGCTGGACCCGCTGATGCGGGTGCTGGCCAACCCGATGTTCTGGCTGTGGCTGCTGCCCGGCTACGCGCTGCTGCGCAACCTGCCGTGGGCCCCCTTCACCGCCCTGGCCCCGATCTAGGGTTCCAGCCAACGGCGCAGCCCCTCGTGGTGGGGCGTTTGGCGATCATGAGGTTGGCCGGATGCGATGGGCTTGCGGGGGACGCCGTAAACCCATCCATGGGGGCTTAGCCGCGCCATCCATGCCGCGGATACCCCCGCAAGCCCATCGCACCCGGCCACGGACAGTTTCCGCGCGCGTCCACCACGGAAAAGAAGAGAAGATCAAAAACCACAGCGGGTCGCTGCGCTCGGTATCCACGCATGGCGTGGATCTTATCTCTTGCCGATCTGGCACCTTGGGTGC
>NZ_JACVUD010000135.1:0-8281 GCF_016624905.1 Stenotrophomonas sp. S49
GTCGTTCCGCGCGGCTGTTGGTAGGTGTCGACCTTGGTCGACACATCTGTCAGATATCGAAATAAATCTGGGGTCAGATCCCGCTGCGTAGCAACCGGACCCACCCCGCCAACCCAAGGAATGCAGGCTGTTGCTGTTGCTGTTGCATTGAGCGGGTGCAGGGCTGCAAGCCCTGCCCAACAATCCCCCCTCGTGCACAATGGGCCGACTCCGCCTGGATCCCGCCCTGATGTCGAGCAAGCCGTATTCAGAAGCCTGCGAACGCAACCGCGAGCCGATCGCCGCGGCGCTCGACCCGTGGATGGGCGACCGCCACCGGGTGCTGGAAATCGGCAGCGGGACGGGCCAGCATGCGGCGTTCTTCGCCGAGCGCTGGCCGTGGCTGCGCTGGCAGCCCAGCGACCACCCCGACCATCTGCCGGGCATCGAGGCCTGGCGCGCGGAGGCGGCCTTGCTGAACCTGCTGCCGCCGCTGGCGTTGCAGGTAGAACTGCCGCCTGCGCCGGGTCTGGTACTGCCCGCAGGCAGCACCTTCGACGCTGCATTCAGCGCCAACACATTGCACATCATGGGCTGGGAGTACGTGCAGGCGCTGTTTGCCGCCCTGCCGCCGCTGCTGCGCCACGGCGCGTTGCTTGCGGCGTACGGCCCGTTCAATTACGGCGGCCGCTACACCAGCGACAGCAATGCGCAGTTCGATGCCTGGCTGAAGGCGCGCGACCCGCGCAGCGGCATCCGCGACGTGGAAGCCGTGCAGGCGCTGGCCGCGGACAACGGCTTCACCCGCCTGCGCGACGTGGCCATGCCGGCCAACAACCGGCTGCTGCTATGGCGGTTGGGGTGATCAGGTAGCAGATTGCTCGAATTGACGCAGGCAGCGCTGGCAGCTTGCACTGATGCCGTCCACCAGACGTTCCAGAACCGGGTGGCGCATGCCCTCTGCCTGCAATCCCGCAAGCAATGCCCGGGCGATGCCGGGAAGCTCTGTTGCCATGTCGAACAGGCCCGACAGTGCTTTCTGCGGGTCCAGCTTCATTCCATCAGCGGTGGCCTCCCAATCCGCAAGGCGGACATCCCACCAGCGGTAATGACTGCCGATCTTCATGGCCATCTTGATCTTGCGTTGCTGCAGATGTGCATAGGGCAGTGCACTTGAGATGTCATACAGCGGGGCAAGGCGAACGTTTCCTTGTGCGCCGATCAGCAGCGAATAGTTCTTGGCATGCGCGTCAGTGCCGCCTATGAGATAGTTGAACTGCAGTGCCTGCAGCAGTCTTTCGACATCCGCTCGCGGCTTGCTGGAATGTTCCCACAGCACGCGCGCCAGATCGGCCGGCCCCGGTCCGCCCTGATTCTGGTACTTGATGTGTGGCATGACACCCAGCGCTTGACAGAAGTCTTCCTGGTGAACGCGTTGCCAACCCTGCGCTGTTCGTACGCGGTCGAAGCGCGTCACCGCAATGGCCTGTGCATCCTCCATGCAGATCATTTCAGTGGACGCAGCCGACATGCCGAGTTGACTGGCCAGGCGCAGACAGAAGACCTCGTTCTCCACGAATCCGTCGTAGTCGCCACTGGGGGGTTTGAGGATATGGGTGGTGGGGATGCGACCGGCCGGAATTGCCCAACCTCCATCGTCGCGTTGCATCAGGGCGATCTTGGGTTGCGCCCCGGCCAGGCTGAACTGGCCGACATCATCGGGTTGCCGCGCTGCAATCTGGTCCACTCGGATCCGCTGAAGGCGCTGGGCGACCTCATGGAGGGACAGCGGCTCCTGCCGATCGTCCTCACCGGCAAGTACGGCGGCGAGCCGTTCGCCTCGTACGAACTGGACCGCGCCGGCACAGTCTTCACCGACATGTGACAGCAATGCGACCGGGTTGCGGGACGAAACATGGAACCGGGAAGCCCATCGCTGCAGAAGGGTCTCGTTGTCGGGCAGCAGCCCCCACAGGACCGCAGAGAGCGTGGCAGCGGGCGCGCTGTTCTCTGTCAATGGAAGTGCAAGTGACAAGGGATAGGCGCCCGGCGTCTGGCGCCAACTGTCTGCATACCGGAATGTCGGGTGGCCATGTGCATCCTGTCCCAGGTATCCAGCCAGTCTGTTGGAAAGGAGTACGTTGAGGTCCATGCGGGAGGCACGATGTCCGGGAGGAAGGGGCTGTCAGACGGCCTTGTGGGGCTTTCTACGCCCCAACGTCATGGCAGTCGCGCGGTGCTCATCCGGGCGCAGCCCGTTGCCATCCACGATAGTGTCGATATCAGGCAGTTCCAGAGGCATTTCCGTCGATGCAGC
Organism: Stenotrophomonas sp. S49; assembly: GCF_016624905.1. Classification (NCBI taxonomy): domain Bacteria; kingdom Pseudomonadati; phylum Pseudomonadota; class Gammaproteobacteria; order Lysobacterales; family Lysobacteraceae; genus Stenotrophomonas; species Stenotrophomonas sp. S49. The sequence continues at coordinate 2,297 of NZ_JACVUD010000135.1, forward strand.
GGAGGAGGCCATTCCCTCGACGGTGCCCGTAGCCAGTATCAGGCCGAGGACGTTGAGCGTCCGTAGCACCAGTTGCAGCTCCACCCGTGGCTTGCCCTTCTCCATTTCGATGACCCATTGCCGACTGACGCCTACGCGTTCGGCCAGCTGGGCCTGATCCCAACGGAGTGCTTTGCGACGCTGGCGGATGACCAGGCCCAGGTCTCGAGACGTTCGCAGGATGTCCATAGGTGGAATGTATGCGCTCGGCAACATTTAATCAAAAGTCGCCGTTCGATAACATTTCAAGAATGTCACTGAACGGCGACAATTTCTGAAATGTCGACGTTCGCTGGCATTCATCGCCAGCGTCTCCAGCGCGAAACCCTTCCGGGCAGTCGGCCAAGGGCCGGTCGGGTCCTGCTGCCGGTTAGGCCACCTGCACGATATGCAGCGCCTTCGGGTTGCGCCACTGCGCCAGCAGCGCCGCTTCGCGTGCCTTGGCCTGCGCGAAATGGGCTTCCTTGACGTGTCCGAAGCCGCGGATGTGCTCGGGCACGCTGGCAATCTCCACCGCCAGCGACAGGCGGTCGTCCTCCAGCCCGTCCAGCAGCAGCTGCACCGTCGCCTCGTAATCCGCAATCAGCTGGCGTTCCATGCGGCGCTCTTCGGTGCGGCCGAACACATCGAAGCGGCCGCCGCGCAGGAACTTCAGCCTGGCCAGCAGGCCGAAGGCCTTGAACATCCACGGGCCGTATTCCTTCTTCAGCAGGCGGCCCTGTTCGTCCTTCTTGGCGAACAACGGCGGCGCCAGGTGGAAGCGCAGCTGGTAGTCACCCTCGAACTGCTGCTGCAGGCGGCGCTGGAAATCGCCGCTGGTGTACAGGCGCGCCACTTCGTACTCGTCCTTGTAGGCCATCAGCTTGAACAGGTAGCGGGCCACGGTTTCGGTCAGCGCGGTGGAGCCGCCGATGCGCTCGCCTTCGGCCGCGCGCACGCGTGCCACCAGATCGCGGTAGCGCGCGGCATAGGCGGCATCCTGGTAGTCGACCAGGAACGCGGCACGGCGTTCGATCATTTCATCCAGCGAACGCGACAGGCGCGCATCGTCCAGCGGCAGGAACGCGACGTCGCCGCCATGCGAGGGCAGGCCACGCAGTTCGCGTTCGTCGCCGGTGTTGCGCGGCGCGGCGGTGGCGCCCCATTCGTTGCCTTCCCATTCGCCCGGCGGCAGCGGGTGCAGCGGGCCGGGCGTGGCTTCGGTGTCGGTGTGGCGGTTGCGCACCAGGCCGGCAGCCTGCTGCACGGCCTGCGGGTCGACCGCGGCCAGGCGGCCCCAAGCGAAGGCCTGCTGGTTCATCGCCACGGCGGCGCCATTCAGTTCGATGGCACGCATCAGCGAATCGAACGACAGCGGCACCAGGCCCTGCTGCCAGGCGTAGCCCAGGATGAACAGGTTGGCGGCGATCGCATCGCCCAGCAGCGCGGTGGCCAACTGGGTGGCATCCAGCAGCAGCGGCTCCTGGCCGCCCAGCGCCACGCGCACGCCGGCGATGATGTCGGCGGCCGGGAACTGCATGTCCGGGCGGGTGGTGAAGGTGCCCGGCATCGCTTCGTAGGTGTTCAATACCACCTGCGAGCGGCCGGCGCGCACCTTCGACAGCGCCCAGTAGTCATTCACCACCACCATGTCGCAGCCCAGCACCAGGTCGGCCTCGCCGGCGGCAATGCGCACGGCGTGGATATCGTCCGGGCGCCGCGCGATGCGGATATGCGTGGTCACCGCGCCACCCTTCTGCGCCAGGCCGGTCTGGTCCAGCACCGAAGCGCCCTTGCCTTCCAGGTGGCCGGCCGTGCCCAGCAGGGCGCCGATGGTCACCACGCCGGTACCGCCGACGCCGGTGATCAGGATGTTCCAGGGCTGTTCCAGCGTGCCACGCACGGTCGGCGCCGGCAGGTTGTCCAGCAGCGTGGAGGCATCGCGCTTGCTGCCCTTGCGCGGCTGGCCACCGTGCACGGTCACGAAGCTGGGGCAGAAGCCATTCACGCACGAATAGTCCTTGTTGCAGTTGGACTGGTCGATTTCGCGCTTGCGCCCGAACTCGGTGTCCTTCGGCAGCACCGACACGCAGAAGCTCTTCTTGCCGCAGTCGCCGCAGCCTTCGCAGACCAGCGAATTGATCAGCACCCGCTTCTGCGGATCTTCCAGCTTGCCGCGCTTGCGGCGGCGGCGCTTCTCGGTGGCGCAGGTCTGTTCGTAGATCAGGATCGAAACGCCCTTCACCTCGCGCAGGCGCTTCTGCACGGCGTCCAGTTCACTGCGGTCGTGGAACTCCACATCGCTGGGGAAATGCTCCCGCTGGCCGGTCCACTTGCCGATGTTGTCCGACAGCACCACGATGGTGTGGATGCCCTCGGCGCGCATCTGCCGGGCGATGTCGGGCACGCTCAGCGGGCCGTCCACCGGCTGGCCGCCGGTCATGGCCACCGCATCGTTGTAGAGGATCTTGTAGGTGATGTTCACCCCGGCGGCCACCGCCTGGCGGATCGCCAGCGAGCCACTGTGGAAGTAGGTACCGTCGCCCAGGTTCTGGAACACGTGCGGGGTATCGGTGAACGGCGCCTGCCCGGCCCAGGTCACGCCTTCGCCGCCCATGTGGGTGAAGGTGTCGGTGCTGCGGTCCATCCAGGTCACCATGTAATGGCAACCAATACCGGCCAGCGCACGCGAGCCTTCCGGCACGGTGGTGGAGGTGTTGTGCGGGCAGCCCGAGCAGTAGTGCGGCACGCGCGGGAAGCTGGCGCGCGGCAACGCAAGCTCGGCTTCCTTTTCCTGCATCCACTGCAGGCGCTGCTCGATCGATTCGTTGTTGAAGAACTTCTGGATGCGGCGACCGATCACGCCGGCGATGGTGGCCGGGGTCAGTTCGCCGGTGGACGGCAGGATCCACTCGCCGCTCTCGTCGTACTTGCCGACGATGGACGGGCGCTGGCCCCAGCTGGCCGGCCAGTTGAAGAACTGCTCCTTCATCTGGCGCTCGATGAAGGCACGCTTCTCCTCCACCACGATGATGTCTTCCAGGCCCTGCGCGAAGCGCGCGATGCCCTGCGGTTCCAGCGGCCAGGTCATGCCGACCTTGTATACGCGGATGCCGATGTCGGCGCACGCGGCCTCGTCCAGGCCCAGGTATTCCAGCGCCTGCAGCACGTCCAGGTAGCTCTTGCCGGTGGTGACGATGCCCAGCCGCGCGCGCGGCGCGTCCATCACCACCTTGTCGATGCCGTTGGCGCGGGCAAAGGCCTGCGCGGCCTTCACCGCATAGCGGTGCAGGCGCATCTCCTGGTCCAGCGGCGGGTCCGGCCAGCGGATGTTGAGGCCGCCGCTGGGCATGTCGAAGTCTTCGGGCAGCACGATGCGCCGCGCCAGCGGATCAACTTCCACCGAGGCCGAGGATTCCACCGTCTCGGCGATGGTCTTGAAGCCCACCCAGCGGCCGGTATAGCGGCTCATCGCCCAGCCGAGCAGGCCCATGTCCAGGATGTCCTGCACGCCGGCCGGGTTCAGCACCGGCATCATCGCGCTGACGAACTCGTCCTCGCTGCCGTGCGGCAGGGTCGAGCTGCGGCAGGCATGGTCATCGGCGGCCAGCGCCAGCACGCCACCATGGCGGGAGGTGCCGGCGGCATTGGCGTGCTTGAAAACGTCGCCACAGCGGTCCACGCCCGGCCCCTTGCCGTACCACATGCCGAACACGCCCTGCACGTTGGCGCCGGGGAACAGGTTGGTCTGCTGCGTGCCCCAGACCATGGTGGCGCCCAGATCTTCGTTCAGGCCGGGGGTGAACTTCACCTTGGCCGCTTCCAGATGCTTGCGTGCGCGCCACAGTTCCAGGTCGAAGCCGCCCAGCGGGCTGCCGCGGTAGCCACTGACGAAGCCGGCGCTGTCGATGCCTTCGGCGGCATCGCGCAGGCGCTGCATCAGCGGCAGCCGCACCAGCGCCTGCACGCCACTCAGGTAGATCCGCCCCTCGTTGCGGGTGTACTTGTGGTCGAGCGTGTAATCACGGTCGATCAGGTCGGCGGAAGAGGGCGAAGTGAGTTGCGCGGTACTGGTCATGGCTGGCCCGGTGAGGATCGGCTGGCACCGGCCCTGCGCGGGGCAGGGCGGGAAAGGCGCGGATTGTAACAGTGGGGGCGTGGTGGCCCGGCACTCGCATCGGCGGCCGTGCAGGGGTTAGGATCGGGGAGTGGGGGGTTGTTGTTTCAACCAGGGGGAAGTCTGATGTCCGTTTCATTGAAGTGGCTGGCCAGCGCCGTGCTGGCCTTGGGCGTGGCCAACGCATGGGCCGCGCCGGCGCTGCCAGCGCCGCAGGAGTTCTACTTCGACACCGATGCCGCGGCTGTACCGATGGTGGTGGCCCAGGGTGAAGGTGACGACCTGGTGGCCCAGCTGATGAAGCAGCGCGAGCGCGGCCGCAAGGTGCTGGAAGCCAACATACAGCTGGCATCGGTGGCGATCGGCATGGGCCGCACCGAGCTGGGCGAGAAGCTCTATCGCGACGCACTGGCCGATACCACGCCGCAGAGCGCAGCGGGCCGGGGCGTACGCTGGAACTACGGTTGGGACCTGATGCGCCAGGGACAGCCGTTGGGCGCGCTGGAACAGTGGCTGTCGGCCACCAGCAGCCAGTACACCAACCCCAGCTGGGTGCCGCCCACCTTCGCGTTGGCGCTGTGGCGCGCCGGCCAGCAGCAGGAAGCAGTGAAGTGGTATGCCGCTGCCGTGCGCACCGAGCCCACGCAGTGGAGCGACAGCAGCCGCTACGCCGAACTGCTGCCGGGCTGGCGCGACGACGAACGGGCCAGCCTGGCCGAAGTGCAGCAGGCCTGGGCCGCCGCACCGCCGGCCTGGCCCTGAACCCGCTGTACCCCGCTGATGGCGTTTGATGCGTTCGCACTGATCCTGGCCATGCTCGGGTTGGGCATGTTGTTCGCGCGTCTGCGCGCATTGCCGGAAACCGCGCCGGAAACGCTGAACAAGGTGGTGCTGTACGTCTGCCTGCCGGCCGCGGTGCTGACCTACGTGCCGCGCCTGCACCTGGATGCCAGCCTGCTGGGCCTGATGGCCACGCCCTGGTTGCTGATGCTGGCCACCTGGGCGCTGGTCAGCCTGGCCACGCGGGTGTTCGGTTTTGCCCGCGATGTGCACGCCGTGCTGCTGATCTGTGTGGCGCTGGCCAATTCCAGCTTCATCGGCTACCCGATGGTGCGTGCGCTGCTGGGTGACGCGGCGCTGCCGTATGCGGTGGTGTACGACCAGTTCGGAACGTTCCTGCTGCTGTCGACGTTCGGTTTGCTGGTGCTGGCCCGCTACAGCGGCGACCGGCCGCCCACCGCGCGCCAGGTACTGGAGCGGATTGCGCGTTTTCCGCCGCTGTGGGCATTGGTTTTCGCCCTGCTGCTGATGCCGGCGCAGCCGCCGGCCTGGATCGGCACCGCGCTGAAGCAGCTGGCCGATGCGATGCTGCCGCTGGTGATGCTGGCGGTGGGCCTGTCGATCCAGTTGCGCCTGCGCCGCGAAGAGCTGAAGCCGCTGGCCGTGGGCCTGCTGCTGAAGCTGCTGGTGCTGCCGGCGCTGGCCCTGCCGCTGTCGTGGCTGTTGGGCATGCAGGGCCTGATGCTGCAGGCCAACGTACTCGAATCGGCCATGCCGACCATGATCACCGCCGCCGCGCTGGCGATCTCGCACCGCCTGGCGCCGCGGTTGGCGGCCGCGCTGGTGGGGTACGGCATCGTGCTGTCGCTGGTCACCCTGCCGGCATGGATGTGGGTACTGGGGTGAGGTTGTGCGGCAGGGCTTGCAGCCCTGCACCCGCTGTAGAGTCGAGCCATGCTCGACTGAAGCAACGGCAAAAGCTGGGTATCCGTGGGATGGCGGGGTGGTTCCGGTTGCGGGGGACGCCGCAAGTACGTCCCTGTAGGCTTGGCCGCGGCTTGCTCGTGTGC
>NZ_JACVUD010000136.1:0-8165 GCF_016624905.1 Stenotrophomonas sp. S49
CCCGCCCCCGCGCCCCCCCCCCCCCCCCCCCCCCCCCCCCCCCCCGCGGGCGCAGCGGCTAGAGCGGTGCGAACCAAGGTTCGCACCCACCAGGCGCTAACCGCGGAATGGGGTCAGAGCCCCTTTCTGGCGAAAAGGGATCTGACCCCTGGCCGTTCAGGGCAGCTGGGTGCGCACCCGGGCGAAACGGCGCAGGTCGTGCAGCTGGCCGCGCTTGTACACCGCGCAGCGGGCCGTGCCCTCTTCGCTGAAACCGTTGGCCAGCAGCACGCGGGCCGAACCTTCGTTGAAATCCAGGACTTCAGCCTGCAGTCTGAACAGGCGCAGCTCGTCCATCACCCAGGGCGCGAACAGCGCCACCACGCGGGTCATGACGCCCTGCCCCCAATGCGCCCTGCCCAACCAATAACCCAACTCGGCGCTGTGCCCGCGTTCTGCGCTGCCCGGCTGGGCGCCCACGCTGCCACAGGCCTGGCCGTCGATTTCAATGGCCAGGTTCAGCGTGTTGGCCGCCAGCACGCGCCCGGCCAGGAAGGCCAGGCCGTCGTCGCGGGTGTACGGGCACGGGAAGCGGTCGCGCAGGCCGCGCGAAACCTCGGGGTCGTTGGCGTGCTGCAGCAGCGATTCGAGGTCGTTGGGGTGCCAGGGGCGAAGCATGAAGCCTTCGCCTTGGAGCCTGGGGGTCAGCGCCCTTTCCCGTTGGGAAAGGGATCCGCCCCCGTCCAACACCCCGTCGGCGTGCCGGTCAGGCATGGCCGCCGACCGAGGGCGATTCGGCTTCCTGCTTTTCCAGTTCGCGCTTCACCGCTTCGGGCGAACGGGTATACGGCGCCAGGCGCGCGTAGAACGCCGGCACCACGAACAGCGACAGGAAGGTGGACAGGGTGACGCCGAAGATGATCACGATGCCGATGGTGCCACGGCTGGCCGAGCCGGGGCCACCGGCCACCACCAGCGGAATGGCACCGACCACGGTGGCGATCGAGGTCATCAGGATCGGGCGCAGGCGCACCATGGCCGATTCGATGATGGCCTGCCGCACGGTGCGCCCGTCATCGCGCAGCTGGTTGGCGAACTCGACGATCAGGATGCCGTTCTTCGCGGCCAGGCCGACCAGCATGACGATGCCGATCTGACTGAACAGGTTCACCGTGCCGCCGCTCACCCACAGGCCGACCAGCGCGCCGAGCACGCCCAGTGGCACGGTCAGCATGATGGTGAGCGGATGGATGAAGCTTTCAAACTGCGCGGCCAGCACCAGGTACACCACCAGCAGGGCCATGGCGAAGGTGAGCAGCACCGCGCCACCGGCGCTCTGGTATTCGCGCGATTCGCCCTTCCAGTTGATCTGCGCGTACTGCGGCAGTTCTTCGCGGCTGACCTGCTGCGCCCAGGCGATGGCTTCACCCAGCGGGTAGCCGGGCGCCAGGCCGGCGCTGATGGTGATCGAGCGCAGGCGGTTGAAGCGGTTCAGCGTGCCCGCTTCGGCCACTTCGCTCAGCGTGACCAGGTTGGACAGCGGCACCAGTTCGCCGGAGTTGGCGCGCACGCGGATCGCGGCCAGGTCGGCCGGGCTGGCGCGGCCCTCGCGGCCGGCCTGCACCAGCACGTCGTACTCTTCGCCGTTGTCGACGAAAGTGGTGACGCGGCGCGAACCCATCATGGTTTCCAGCGCCGAACCAATGGCGGTGACCGGCACGCCCAGGTCGGCCGCACGCTGGCGGTCGATGTTCACCCGCATCTGCGGGCGGGTTTCCTTGTAGTCCGAATCGGGGCCGACCAGGCCGGGGTTGTCGGCCATGCGCAGCAGGATGCGGTCGCGCCACTGGGCGATTTCCGCGTATTCCGGCCCGCCCAGCACGATCTGGAACGGCTGCCCGCCACTGCGCACCAGGCCACCACCGACCTGGGTACGCACGCGCACGCCACGCAGGGTGTCCAGTTCCTTCTGCAGTTCGTTGGCCACGTCCACGGTGTTTTCGCTGCGCTGGCGCCACGGCTGCAGGAACACGCTCACCCGGCCGGTGTGCATCTCCTCGCTGGCACCGAAGCCGCCGGGCACGCGCGGGTTGGCACGGGCGATGGTCTTGTCGGCGCCCACGTGCGGGGCCAGCAGCGCTTCTACCTGCTGCACCTGCTGCACGGTGTAGTCGTAGCCGGCGCCTTCGGGGCCGTCGATCATGATCTGGAACGAACCGCGGTCTTCGGCCGGTGCCAGTTCCGAGGGCAGGATCTTCATCAGCCCCCAGGTGGCCAGCAGCGCAGCGGCCATCACCACCAGGTAGATCCAGGTGCGATCCACGTGATGATCCAGCACGCGGCCATAGCCGGCGGCCAGACGGTCCAGGTTGCGGTTGATGAAGCCATGCAGGCCGCGCGGTGCCTGCCCGGTATGCGGCTTCAGCAGCTTGGAAGCCATCATTGGGGTAAGCGTGAGGGCCACGAACGCCGACAGCGCCACCGCCGCGGCCAGCGCCACCGCCAGTTCGCGGAACAGGCGCCCGGTATTGCCTTCCAGGAAGCCCACCGGCAGGAACACGGCCACCAGCACAGCGGTGGTGGCGATGACCGCGAAGGCGACCTGGGTGGTGCCGCGCTTGGACGCCACCAGCGGTGGTTCGCCCAGGTCGATGCGGCGCTGCACGTTTTCCACCACCACGATCGCATCGTCCACCACCAGGCCGATACACAGCACCAGCGCCAGCAGGGTGAGCAGGTTGATGGAGAAATCGAAGGCGTACAGCGCAATGAACGCAGCCACAAGACACACCGGCATCGTCACCGCCGGAATCAATGCGGCACGGAAGCTGCCCAGGAACAGCCAGATGACCGCCAGCACCAGCAGCATCGCTTCCACCAGCGTGGCGTAGACGCGGTCCACCGCCGCTTCGATGAAGGTGGTGTTGTCGAAGGTGACCACGATCTGCGTGCCTTCGGGCAGCGTAGCGGCGACCTTTTCCGCTTCAGCGCGCGCGGCGCGGGCCACATCCAGCGAGTTGGCGGTGGAGGTCTTAACGATGCCCAGGCCCACGCCCGGTTCGCCGTTGCTGCGGAAATAGGCGCGGCGTTCGGCCGAGGCCAGTTCGATCTTGGCCACGTCGCCCATGCGCACCACGTAGCCGTCGGCGCCCTTGCCCAGCGGAATGGTGGCGAAGTCTTCGGGTTTGACGTAGTTGCGCTCTACGCGCAGGGTGAAATCGCGGTCGGCCGATTCGATGCGGCCGGCAGGCAGCTCCACGTTCTCGTTGCGCAGGGCGGTTTCCACATCGCCGGTGGTCAGCCCGCGCGCGGCCAGCTGGTCGCGGTCCAGCCAGATGCGCATGGCATAGCGCTGGCGGCCACCGATGCGCACCTGGGCCACGCCGTCCAGGCTGGAAAAGCGATCGACCACGTAGCGGTCGGCGTAATCGCTCAGTTCCAGCGTGTCCATGGTGGTGGAGGACATGTTGAACCAGATGATCGGGTCGGCATCGCTTTCCACCTTGGCGATTTCCGGCGGGCGCGCCTCTTCGGGCATGCGGTCGGCCACCCGGCTGACCGCATCGCGCACGTCGTTGGCGGCCGCTTCGATATCGCGGTTGGAGGTGAATTCGATGCTGACCTGCGAGCGCCCGTTGGTGCTGCGCGCGTTGATGGTGTCGATACCTTCGATACCGGCCAGCGCGTCTTCCAGCACCTGGGTGATGCGGCTTTCAATCACCGCCGCCGAGGCGCCGGTGTAATCGACCGACACTGAAACGATGGGCGGATCGATGGCCGGCAGTTCGCGCAGGGTCAGGCGGGTGAAGGACATGATGCCCAGCACCAGCAGCAGCAGGCTCATCACCACGGCAAACACCGGCCGCTGGATGGAGATGTCCGAGAGCTTCATCCGCCCTGGCCCTCGGCGGCGGCCGGGGTGGTTTCAGACGGCGTCTGCGCATCATTGGCCGCAGCCGCGTTGGACGCCGCCACCTTCAGACCCGGTCGCAGCTTGCCGGTGCCATCGATCACGATGCGCTGCCCGGCCTGCAGGCCCTGGCGGATTTCCACCACGCCCGAGCGACGCGCACCGATCACCACGTCGGCACGTTCCACCGTGTCGTCGCTCTTCAGGCGGTACACATACGAATCGCGCCCGACCTGCACCACGGCGATTTCCGGCACCACCAGTGCCGGGCGCTCGGGGCGGAACAGGCGCACATCCAGCAGCATGCCGGGACGCAGCGCGTGGTCGGCATTGGCGAAATCGGCGCGCACGGTCACCGCACGGGTGGCCGGATCGATGCGCGCATCGATGGTGCTCACCTCGCCTTCGAAGGTGCGGCCCGGCCAGGCCACGCTGGTGGCGCTGACCTTGTCACCCGTGGACAGCGCGGCCAGCTCCACTTCCGGCACCTGGAAATCGACGTGCATGCGCTCGATGTCATCCAGCGTGGCGATGACGGTGGTGGGCGTGACCAGCGAGCCGGGGCTGACCTGGCGGATGCCGAGCACGCCGGCGAACGGTGCGCGCACGCGGCGATCACCGATTTCCGACTGCATTTCCGCCACGCGCGCTTCGGCCGCATCGCGGATCGCTTTCTGCGTATCCAGCGTGGCACTGGATACCAGGCGCTGGGTGGCCAGTTCGCGCTGGCGCTTGTACAGCTGGTCGGCTTCGGCAAACGTGGCCTGGGCCTGGCTGAGCGCAGCCTGCTGGGCCTGGCCGCGCAGGGTGACGATGGGCGCACCGGCGGCCACCTGCTGGCCGCTTTCGAAATGCACGCGGTCCACGATCTCGCTGACCTTGGCGGTCACGCTGATCGATTCGCGCGCCTTGGCCGTGCCCAATGCCTGCAGCGTGTCGTTCCACTGCGTGGGCTGCACCACCTGCGCGGTGACCGGTACGGCTTCACCCTGCCGGCGTGCGGCAGCCTCCGGCTTGCCTGCACAGCCGGCCAGAAGGGCCAGGCCGAGGCCAAGGGCCAGGGGGGAAGCGATACGAGCCAACATGCACAGTCCTGATTGATCCACGGCCGCCGAGTGTAGGCACCGCCCCATGAAATCGGTATGTGCCAAGCGTTTACCGGCGTGAAACCTGCCGCGCGATAGCGCCGGGAACCCGTTCCATGCAAGGGTTGCCGCCGTGGTGTCGGCGTATGTCGGGATGTATCGAGCGCGCCCGCACGTGCCGGTGCCATCGTACAGTCAAACCTGCCTGGCTGAGGGCGCCAGGCGGGGGTCGGCCCTGGCGGGGTCCGACCCCGTTTTTTTGCCGGGTGCATGGGTAGCGCCGGGCCATGCCCGGCGGATCAATACCGGTAGTTCACCTTCATCCACAGGCTGCGCCCGGGCTCGTTGATGCGTACCGGATCGGCCGGGAAGCCGAAGTCGGCGCTGCCGGCCAGGTTCAGGTGTTCGCTGTAGGCGCGATCAAACAGATTGTCCACGCCGGCACTGAGCTGCAGTTGCGTGCTGAAGCGATAGGCCGCATTGAGCGCGAAGGTGGCAAAGCCCGCGCTGGGGCCCAGATCCTGCGCCACCACATTGCCCTGCCCTGCGGCCACCCGATGCTGGGCGGTGACCGCACGCAGCAGGGCGCCGGCGCTCCAGCGCTGGCCCTGCCAGTCGGCGCTCAGGCGCGCTTCCAGCGGCGGCATCTGCGGCAACGGACGGTGTGCATCGCGGTTTTCGCCCCAGGCATACGCCAGGGTACTGCCCAACGACCACTGCTCGTCCAACTGCAGTTTCAGCCCGGCTTCGGCACCGGCAATGCGTGCGTCGATGTTGTCGGCCTGGCTGCTGCTGCCCATCATGCCGCCACTGTGGTAGTTGAACAGGATGTAGTCCTGGATCTGCCCGGCGTAGGCCGACACCCAAGCCTGCACCCGCGGCCCGTTGTACTGCACACCCACGTCGAGCTGGGTGGTGCGTTCGGGCTGGATGCCGGCGAAAGCATTCACGCTGCCGGCCGGTCCGGCATCGGGAGAGAACAGTTCCCAGTAATCCGGCATGCGCTCGCTGTGGCCCAGCCCGGCGTAGGCGGTCAGGCCCTGGGCCAGGTCCTGTTCGTAGCGCAGGAAGCCGCTGCCCAGCCACTGCCGGCGCTGCCGCCCGGCGGTGGGATTGGGCATGTCCATCATCATGCCGCTGATCTGCGCGCGGGTATCGCGCACGCGCGCACGGTCGATGCGCAGGCCGCTGATCCAGCGTCGCGCGGTGTCGGCGCCCAGGGTCAGTTCAGTGAATACGCCCTGCCGCTCGAAGTCGGCATCACGGCTCCAGGCCGCGTTCTGGTAGGTGTTGCGGCCCATGCCCACGCGGCCGCGGTGGCGGCTGTCTTCGGCATCCACGCCGGCCACCAGCTGCACGTCCTGCCAGCGCCATTCGGAACTGATGCGCCCACCCTGGGTACGCCGGTCGACATTGGAGGCCATCGGCATGGGCATGCTGCTGTGCGGATTGGGCGTGCGCAGCGTGTAGTTGTCCATCACGTGGTCGGCTTCGTTGTAGTACACGTTGGCCTGCAACGTGTCCCACGCACCGGGCAGGTTGCGCTTCTCGAAGCGCGCGCCGAAGGTGGTGCGCTCGAAGGCGGCACCGTCCATGCCGCGGCCGGCATAGCGCGCGATGGCATCGCCGGCGCCGGCGGACACTTCCAGCAGCGTATCGGCATCGGGCGTCCAGCCCAGCGCCACATCGCCGTTCCACTTGCGCCACTTCGAGGGCACCACGGCACCGTGGCCATCCTTGTAGTCATCGGCTTCGGAACGGTTGCCGCTGGCGCGCACATAGCCGCTGGGATTGCCCACGGTCAGGTCCACCACCTGGTCGTTGCGGTTGCGCGAGCCGACCAGCGCACTGGCATCGGCGCGCAGGCCCGGCGCCTCGAAGCGCGGCGTATCACGTTCGAAACGGATGGTGCCGGCCGAGGCACCCGCCCCCCAGCGCACGCTCTGCGGGCCCTTGATGATGGTCAGCCGGTCGAAGCTTTCCGGAGCGATGTAGGACAGCGGATTGTCCATGCGCGAGGGACACGCGCCGATCAGGTTGCCATCGTTGCTGAGGATGTTCAGGCGCGAACCGAACATGCCGCGCAGCACCGGGTCGCCATTGGTACCGCCGTTGCGGATGGCGGAAAAACCGGGAACGGTCTTCAGGTAATCGGCGCCATCACTGGCCGGCACCGGCTGCCGCGGCAGCCGCGGATCGGTCACCCAGTGCAGTGGCGAAGAGGGTGCGGCGGCAGTCACCACCAGGGTATCGAGGGTGCGCGCTTCGTCAGCGGGCGCGGCATGCGCCAGCGAAGCGGCCACCGCGAGGCCGAGGGCAACCGGCAGGCGCGCGGACGCGCCCGCGGGGCGGGACAGGTTTTTCATGCAGACAACTCCAGGGTACGCACGCGCGCACGGCGCCCGGTCAGGCGTCGTGCGGCGGATTGAATGGAAAATTCAGCGGACGAGGGAGCGCAGCGGTGGGCCACGCGCGGCATGCGCGGGCCAGTGTTGGGGTGGCAGCAGGGGCAGCAGCGGCGCGAACAGCACGCGCGGCCGCCACAGCAGTGGCACCAGCAGCAGCGCCACGGCCAGCCACGGCAGCAGACGCAGGGCCAGCACGCAGTACTCGCAGGCTTCGCCGTGCACGGCATGCGGATCGGCCGGCGGAGTTGATTCCGGTTGCGCATGCAGCGCGCCGTGGTCTTCAGCCATGCTGCCGTGATGCATGTGGGCATGCATGGCAGGCGACATCTGATCCATCTGCGCATGCGCAGGAGCGTGATGTTCGGGCGCCTGCAGCGCGCGACTGACCAGCGGCGCAAGCACCATCAGCAGCGTTGCCACGAAGGCAAGCTGCAGCAGGAGGCGTTGCGGGCGCGACAAGCGGTTCACCGCGCTAGTGTAGAGCCGGCTCCAGGGTTGGCCGTGCGACGAACCGTCGCAGGGGTTGGGGGTTTTTCGGCAGGGCTGCGCCCTGCACCCGCCGAATCAACGTCAACTTCAAGAGCGTGCATTCCGTGGGATGGCGGGGTGGGTCCGGTAGGTATCGACCTTGGTCGACACGGATGAATCCATTCGATATCTGACAGATGTGTCGACCAAGGTCGACACCTACCAGAGCAAAATGCGGTTCCGGCAGATCGCAGGAATCTGTCAGAGGCGGGGGGGGGGGGGGGGGGGGGGGGGGGGGGGGGGGGGGGGGGGGGG
>NZ_JACVUD010000137.1:0-8003 GCF_016624905.1 Stenotrophomonas sp. S49
AACCAAGGTTGGCACCTACCGGGGCGGGGTTATCGGGGGGATTCCCACCAGCGGGTGCCGGGCGCGGGGGCCTGCATGTCCAGGGCTTCGCCCATGATCGGGGTGGCGACGGGGACGTTGTGGGCGGCGGCCAGGGCGGTGATGCGTTCGAACGGTTGCTGCCAGTCGTGCAGGGCCAGGTCGAAGGTGCCGTTGTGGATCGGCAGCAGCCACTTGCCGCGCAGATCCAGGTGCGCCTGCAGGGTCTGTTCGGGCTGCATGTGCACGAAGGCCCAGCGTTCGTCGTAGGCGCCGGTCTCGATCATGGTCAGATCGAACGGGCCGTACTTTTCACCAATGGCCTTGAAACCATCGAAGTAGCCGGTGTCGCCGCTGAAGAAGATGCGGAAGTCGTCATCCTGGATGACCCACGATGCCCACAGGCTGCGGTCGCTGTCGCCCAGCCCGCGGCCGGAAAAATGCTGGCCCGGGGTGGCGGTCAGGCGCAGGCCGCCAGCGCTGGTGCTCTGCCACCAGTCCAGCTGTTCCACCTTGGCGGCATCGATGCCCCAGGCGATCAACTGGTCACCCACGCCCAGAGGCGCGATGAAGCGCGTGGTCTTGCCAGCCAGCGCCAGCACGGCGGCATGGTCCAGGTGGTCGTAGTGGTTGTGCGACAGGATGACGCCGGCGATGGGCGGCAGATCGTCGATGCTGATGGGCGGTGCGTGGAAGCGCGCCGGGCCCATCCACTGCACGGGCGAGGCGCGTTCGGAGAACACTGGGTCGGTCAGCCAGTACTGCCCGCGCAGCTTCAGCAGGAGGGTGGAATGGCCCAGGCGGAACAGGCTGCGATCGGGCGCGGCGTCGAGCGTGGCGCGGTCCAGTGGCTGCACCGGAATCGGCTGTGTGGGCACGGTGCCCTTGGGCTTGTTGAACAGGAAGGTCCACCAGATTTCCAGACCATCACGCAGGCCCATGGCCGGCTTGGGCAGGACATTGCGGAACTTGCCGTCGCGGTACTGCGGCGAGTCGGGGAAGTCGGGCAGGGACCAGGATTTGCAGAACGTATAGGCGGTCACGGCAAGGGTTCCAAGCAGGAGGACGAGGAGCAGGCGCTTCATTGGGGACGTCCGCAGGGTACACTGCACAGTGTAGTTTCCGATTTCGGGAAAGTACACTGCCAGGTGTAAAATGTCGGCATCCGTTCAGAATCCTGGTATCGCCATGTCCCGCGCCCCGCAACGCCTGACCGACCGCAAACGCGAAGCCATCGTGCGCGCGGCGGTGGAAGAGTTCCGCGCGGCGGGCTACGAGGCCACCAGCATGGACCGCATCGCGGCGGCGGCCGGCGTTTCCAAGCGCACGGTCTACAACCATTTCCCCAGCAAGGAAGAACTGTTCGCGCTGATCCTGGAAGAACTGTGGGAAAGCAGCGTGGCCAGCGTGGACGTGCCGTACCGCGCCGACCAGCCGCTGCAGGCGCAGTTGCTGCAGTTGCTGGCGAAGAAGCTGGAGCTGCTGGGCGACCCCAACTTCATTGACCTGGCACGGGTGGCGATGGCCGAGATCATCCATTCGCCCGAACGCGCGCAGGCCATCGTCTGCCGCATGGGTGAAAAAGAGGGCGGGGTGAGTGCGTGGGTGCGCGCGGCGGTGGCCGATGGCCGCCTGCGTGAGGTCGATCCGGAATTCGCCGACCAGCAGTTGCAGGGCCTGGTGAAGGGCTTTGCGTTCTGGCCGCAGGTAACGCTGGGGCAGCCGCCGCTGGCCGCCGCCGAGCGTGCGCGGGTGGCCGAATCGGCCGTTGCGATGTTCCTGGGGCACTACGCGAAGTGACGTGACGCTGCGCTGTTTTGTCGCAGCTGGCCAAAGATGTGACCGGTTTGCCTGCGCGCTGTAAAGCGTGTCTGCGATAGTGGGCGTGCCCTCCACGCAGTCGGGTGTTCATGTCACTTGCAACGGTGCCGCAGATCGGGGAAGTCCTGCAGCAGTCCTATGGCATCACGCCCACGGCGGTGGTATCGCGCGCGGTGGGCGCCGATGCCCATGCGGCGGTGTACCGCATTGATGCGCGTAACGCGCAGTGGTGGCTGAAGTGCCGCCGTTACCAGGTGAACCCGGCAGTGTGGGACAGCCTGCACTGGTTGCGCGGCACGCTGGGCATCGAGGAGATCGTGGCGCCGTGGCCCACCCTGGCCGGTGCCGCGTCGGCACAGCGCTGGGGCCTGCAGTTCACGCTGTTTCCCTATATTGAAGGGCAATCGGGCTTCGAGGCGCCGCTGAGTTCGGCGCAGTGGCAGCAGCTGGGCCGCGTGCTGCGTTGCCTGCACCAGGCGCGCCTGCCGGAAGCGATGGCGAGCGCGCTGCCGCAGGTTGCGCTGGATACCGACGCGCTGCTGACGGTGGGGCAGTGGCTGCAGCAGCCCGGTGCGCTGCCGACGGCCACGGACCGTTGGGGGGAAGCGTTCCTGGCGCTGTGGCAGCAGCAGCGTGCGCGCATTGCGCAGCTGCATGCACGCGCCGAGGAACTTCAGCACGGCCTGCAGGACCAGCGTGCAGAACTGCGGGTGTGCCACACCGATCTGCATGCCGGCAATCTGTTGATGGATACGGCTGGCCGACTGCATCTGATCGACTGGGATGGCCTGGCGCTGGCCCCGCGCGAGCGTGACCTGATGTTCGTGGGTGGCGCGGTGGGCGGGCGCTGGGGGCGTGAGCGCCCGCCGGGTTTCGTGGAAGGCTACGGCGAAGACCTGGCCGATGCGCGATGGATTGCCTGGTACCGGCATGTGCGCGTGCTGCAGGACCTGATCGAGTTCCAGCAGATGCTGCTGGGGGCGCAGGCGCAGGGACGTGCGGTGCAGCAGCGGCGGCAGGCGCTGCATTTCCTGGGCGAGCAGTTCGCGCCGGGGAATGTGGTGGATGCGGCAGAGCGCGCGTACCGGGTGGCGTGCTGCGTTCTGTAGAGTCGAGCTTGCTCGACTGCCGTTTCTTGTAGAGTCGAGCATGGCTCGACTCTACAAAGAGCAGTCGAACAAGCTCGACTCTACGAAGGGCGGGGGCGGGAGCAGTCGAGCAAGCTCGACTCTACGGGGCGATGGTGCGCGCGCGGCGGGCCAGTACGGCTTCGCGGTGGGCGATGTAGGCGTTGGCGGCCAGGATGATGCCGGCGCCGATCAGGGTCGAGCGGTCGATGGTTTCGCCAAACAGCAGCCAGCCGCACAGGGTGACCAGCGGCAGCTGCAGGAAACTGATCGGGGTCAGTGCCGAGACTTCGCCCAGGCGTAGCGCGCGGGTCCACAGCAGCTGGCCCACGGTGCCCATCACGCCGGTGGCGACCAGCCACAGCCAGGCCATGCCGGTGGGCGATACCCATACGAACAACGCCGGCACCAGCGACAGCGGCACCCAGAACACGTAGGTGTAGAGCACCACCGTATCGGCGCTGTCCACGCGAGTGAGCTGCTTGATCTGGATCGCCACCAGCGAGCTGAGCAGGGCGGCGGCCACGGCCACCAGGCTGCCTGCGGAAAAGCCGGCGGTGCCGGGCCGCACGATCACCAGCACGCCGATGAAGCCGATCACCACCGCCGCCCAGCGGCGCACGCGCACGATCTCACCCAGCCACAGCACCGCGGCAATGGTGACGAACAGCGGCGTGGAATAGGACAGCGAAACTGCCTGTGCCAGCGGCAGGTGCCCCAGCGCCCAGAACGCGCACAGCATCGAGGCCAGGCCGATGGCACTGCGCAGGAAATAGCGCGGCAACTGCTGGGTCTTCAACGGCGCACGGCCCGGGCGCAGCAGCATGGGCAGCAGCGCCAGCAGACCGAAGGCATTACGGAAGAAGGCTACTTCCTGGGTGGGCACGTAGCGGGTGGCGTAGCGGATCGCCACGGCCATCAGCCCGAACGCCAGGGTGCTGCCCAGCATCAGCAGTGCCGCCCGCAACGGGGCAGCGGCCGGGCCCTGCACGGCGGTGTTCACCACTGGGCGCCGAGCAGGCGCGGTTCCGGTTCAATGGGCACGCCGAACTTTTCCAGCACCGAGGCAGAAATGCGCCGGGCCAGGGCCAGCAGTTCAGCGCCACTGGCATTGCCGTGGTTCACCAGCACCAGTGCGTGGCTGGCGGCCACGCCGGCGTCGCCTTCGCGGAAGCCCTTCCAGCCGCAGGCGTCGATCATCCACGCCGCCGACACCTTGCGCTGGTCCTCGCGCTCGGCCGGGAACACCGGAAGCTCGGGGAAGTGCTGCAGCAGCACCTCGGTCTGTTCCAGCGGCAGCATCGGGTTTTTGAAGAAGCTGCCGGCATTGCCCAGCACATCGGGGTCGGGCAGCTTGCGGCGGCGGATCGCGATGACCGCGTTGGCCACGTCCACCGCGCTGGGCAGTTCCACGCCCTGTGCCTGCAGTTCCTCGCGGATGCCGGCGTAATCCATGCGCAGATCGTGCAGCAGCGGCAGCTTCAGTTCGATGGCGGTGATCAGGTAGCGATCGGCCTGCTGCTTGAACACGCTGTCGCGGTAGCCGAAGCCGCACTGTTCATTGTCCAGCCGCACCCAGGCCTGGTCCTGGCAATCCCAGGCTTCCACGGCCTGGATGAATTCGCCCACCTGCGCGCCGTAGGCACCGATGTTCTGGATCGGCGCGGCACCGGCGGTGCCGGGAATCAGCGCCAGGTTTTCCAGCCCGGACAAGCCATTCTGCAGCGACCACATCACCAGCCCGTGCCAAGGCACACCGGCACCGGCGCGGATGACCGCATGGTCGGCGCGGTGTTCCAGGAAGCTGATATCGCGGTTGCCGAACACCAGCACGGTGCCGGGCAGATCGTCGGCGATCAGCACGTTGCTGCCACTGCCCAGCACCAGCAGCGGGCCGCCGGCAACGCTGGGCAGGGCCAGCACGTCGGGCAGCAGGGCCGGGTCGTGCAGTTCAAGCAGCTGCGCTGCCGTGGCCTGCACATGGAAGGTGTTGAGCGCCTGCAGCGGCGCGTTTTCGGTCAGGGTCCAGCGCAAGGGTGCGGTGCTCACAGCGGTGCCACCGCGCCACGGCTGGGCGCCTCGCGGCGGCGACGGATCGCTTCCACGCAGTCGGCCACCAGCGCAGGACCCTTGTAGATCAGGCCGCTGTAGCATTGCACCAGCGAGGCACCGGCGGCCATCTTGGCCACCGCATCGGCGCCGGACAGGATGCCGCCCACGCCGACCAGCGGAATGGATTCGGGCAGGCGCGCGCGCAGGCGGCGCAGCACCAGGGTGGACTGGTCCAGCACCGGCGCACCGGACAGGCCGCCAGCCTCGTTGGCCAGCGGATCGCCGGCCACGCGGCTGCGGTCGATGGTGGTGTTGGTGGCGATCACCCCGTCCACCTGCAGTTCGCCCAGCACGCGTGCGGCGGCATCGATATCGCGCTCGCTCAGGTCCGGTGCCACCTTCACCAGCATCGGTACGCGGCGGCCATGCTGCGCCGCCAGCGCTTCCTGGCGGTCGCGCAGCTGTGCCACCAGCTGGCGCAGCGCGGTTTCTTCCTGCAGCTCGCGCAGCCCGGCGGTGTTGGGCGAAGAAATGTTCACCGTGATGTAGTCGGCCAGCGGATACACCTTGTCCAGGCAGGTGATGTAATCGTCGGCCGCCTGCTCGTTGGGGGTGTCCTTGTTCTTGCCGATGTTGATGCCGAGCAGGCCGCGGCGTTCACGCGCGCGTTCCACGTTGCGCACCAGCGCATCCACGCCGGCATTGTTGAAGCCCATGCGGTTGATGATGGCGCTGTGGGCGGGCAGGCGGAACAGGCGCGGCTTCGGATTGCCTTCCTGCGGGCGCGGCGTGATGGTGCCGATTTCCACGAAACCAAAACCGAGCGCGAACAGTGCATCGATGTGCTCGCCATTCTTGTCCAGGCCGGCGGCCAGGCCGACCGGATTGGGGAAGGTCAGCCCGAACACCGTGCTGGGCATCGGCGCGATGCGTGCGGCCAGCAGCGGCGTGGTGCCGGTGCGGTAGGCCAGGTCCAGGGCGGACAGGCCGAGGCCGTGGGCGCGCTCGGCGTCGAGCGAGAACAGGAAGGGGCGGGCAAGCGAATACATGCGGTGGTTTCAGTCCAGCGTGCCGAGGAAGGCTCGGGTTTGATATTCAAAGGCGACCTGGCCGTCCACGGCGTGGGCAGCGAACAGGTCCTGCAAGGCGGCCAGCATGGCATCGTGGCGCGGGTGGCCGGCCTGCGGCGCATACGAGGACGACAGCAGGCGGCCGCGCAGGGCGTCCAGGTCCAGATGCTGCACGTTGGGCAACTGCACCCAGCCGCGCAGGCCGGGGCCGAACCAGGCCTGCATGGTGACATCGTCCTGATAGCGCTCGGCCACGGCGGTGTAGTCGGTGCCGAAGTCCAGCAGCAGTTGCTCGTAGCCGACCAGGAACGGGCTGGCGTCGAGCAGGCGCGAGTTCCAGTACACCAGGGCCAGGCCGCCGGGGCGCAGGATGCGCTGCCACTCGGCGCGCACGGCTACGGTGTCGAACCAGTGGAATGCCTGGGCGGCCGACACCAGATCCACGCTGGCATCGGCCAGGCCGGTGGCTTCGGCACGTCCATCGACGGCGCGGAACTGCGGGTACTGCGGCGCCAGCCATTGTTCGGCGGCAGCGCGCATGGCGGCATTGGGTTCCACCGCCACCAGCGGGTGGCCGGCGGCCAGGAACTGGCGGCTGGAAATGCCGGTGCCGGCGCCGATGTCGGCCACCAGGGCCCCGCTGGGCACGCCCATCGGGCCATGCAGCCAGTCGATCAGGGCGGCGGGGTAGTCGGGCCGGTAGCGCACGTAGTCGGCTACCCGGCTGCTGAAGCGTTCGGTGCTGTCAGAAGCGCTCATGGCGGTCAGTTCGACATGGCGGCCAGCCAGGCCAGGCCGCCGAAGAAAGCGATGAAGGCCAGGATGCCCAGCAGCACCATGCCCACGTTCAACCAGCCCAGGATCAGCCCGGTCAGGGCCAGGCCATCGCCTTCCAGATCGGTGGGGCGGCGGCGGATTTCGGCGCGGGCCATGTGCCCGGTAATGATGGCCACGATGCTGGCCACGAACGGCAGTACGGTCCAGCCTGCAATGCCCAGCACCAGGCTGAGCACGGCCACGGTGCTGGTCTGTCGGGGTGCCACGCTCATCGGGGTCCTCCTTGGCAGTGTGCACATGATAGTGCCTGCGGGTGGCCAAGCCCAAGGGCGGGGGGGCGGTGGTCCGTCGAACTTGGTCGATGCGAATCGCCAACCGAGGTTGGCAGCTACCAGGGGGGGAGATAGCTCTGGTAGGCGTCGACCTTGGTCGACGCGGATCGCCAACCAAGGTTGGCAGCTACCAAGGGCCAGGACTGCCAGCCAAGGTTGGCAGCTACCGGGGGGGCAGGGGCGCCCACCGGCAGGGCCGGGTCAGCCCATCAACACCTGGCCGCCATCGACGTTGAGCACGTGGCCGGTGATCCAGCGTGCCAGCGGCGAGCACAGGAACAGGGCCGCGTTGGCGATCTCCTGCGGGTGGCCGAAGCGGCCGAACGGGATCTTCGCCAGGGTGCCGTGGTACAGCGCGGGGTCTTCCACGCGGCGGCGATCCCACAGGCCGTCGGCGAATTCGATCGAGCCGGGGGCGATGGCATTCACACGGATGCGATGCGGGGCCAGCGCCAGGGCCTGCGAGGTGGTGTAGTGCGAAAGCGCGGCCTTGGCCGCAGCATACGGCGCGCCGCCCGGGCGCGGTTGCTGCGCGGCAATGGACGAGAGGTTCAGGATGCACGCATCTGCCGAGGCGCGCAGCCACGGCTGGGCCAGCCGCGAGGCACGCACCGCCGCCATCAGGTCGATCTGCAGGCTGGCAGCCCAGCCATCCTCATCGTCGGCCATGCCGTAACCGGTGGCGTTGTTCACCAGTACGTCGATGCCGCCCAGTGCTTCGGCGGCGCCGTGCAGCCAGGCGTGGGGGGGGGGGGGGGGGGGGCGGCGGGGGCGGGCGGGGGGGGGGGGGGGGGGGGGACCCACGC
>NZ_JACVUD010000138.1:0-7780 GCF_016624905.1 Stenotrophomonas sp. S49
CCCCCCCCCCCCCCCCCCCCCCCCCCCCCCCCCCCCCCCCCCCCGCCACCCACGGAGGGCCCGCTGTTGACGTTGCTCTTGCTGTTGCCCGTAGCGGGTGCAGGGCGCAGCCCTGCCGAACACCCCTTTCATGAAATATGTTTCATGCGCGGCACAGCCTTGTTTTAGGCGCCAGCACGGATACTTCACGGCCTGCGCTGCCCGCGGTGGGCAGTGGCACTGTTGGAGAGCTGCATGCTCGGCTTGGTCAGGACCGCGCTCAACAAGCCTTACACCTTCGTGGTGATGGCCATTTTCATCTGCATCGTCGGCCCGCTCAGCGCGCTGCGCACGCCCACCGATGTGTTTCCCGATATCGGCATTCCGGTCGTGGCCGTGGTCTGGCAGTACACCGGCCTGTCGCCCGATGCGATGGCCGGGCGCGTGATCTCGCCCTACGAGCGCGCGCTCAGCACCACCGTCAACGATATCGAGCACATCGAATCGCAGTCGCTGGCCGGCATGGGCGTGGTCAAAGTGTTCTTCCAGCCGGGCGTGGATATCCGCACGGCCAATGCGCAGATCACCGCCATCTCGCAGACCATCGTCAAGCAGATGCCGGCCGGCATGACCCCGCCGCTGATCCTCAACTACAGCGCCTCCACCGTGCCAGTGCTGCAGATGGCGTTCTCCAGCCCCACGCTGGGTGAATCGCAGATCCGCGACCTGGCGCAGAACAGCGTGCGCCCACCGCTCACCTCCATTGCCGGCCTGGCCATTCCCGCGCCCTACGGCGGCAAGCAGCGGCAGATCACCCTGGACCTGGATCCGCAGGCGCTGGCCGCCAAGGGCCTGTCGGCGCAGGACGTGGGCAACGCGCTGGCAGCGCAGAACCAGATCACCCCGGTGGGTACGGCCAAGCTGGGCAGCAATGAATTCACCGTGCTGCTCAACAACAGCCCCAGTGACATCCAGGCGCTGAATGATCTGCCGATCCGCACGGTGAACGGTGCAGTGGTGACCATCGGCCAGGTGGCGCACGTGCGTGACGGCTCACCGCCGCAGACCAACATCGTGCGGGTGAACGGCGGCCATTCGGTGTTGATGGCCGCCCTGAAGAACGGCGATGCATCCACGCTCACCCTGGTCAGCCGCATCCACGACATGTTGCCGCAGATCAGCGAGACCCTGCCGCCGTCCCTGAAGATTTCGCTGTTGGGCGATGCCTCCACCTTCGTGCGCGAATCGATCGGCAGCGTGGCCCGCGAGGGCATCATTGCCGCGCTGCTGACCAGCGTGATGATCCTGGTGTTCCTGGGCAGCTGGCGCTCGACGGTGATCATCGCCGCGTCCATTCCGCTGGCGGTGCTGTCGGCCATCGCGCTGCTGTCGGCGGCGGGGCAGACGCTGAACGTGATGACCCTGGGTGGCCTGGCGCTGGCGGTGGGCATCCTGGTGGACGATGCGACGGTCACCATCGAGAACGTCAACTGGCACCTGGAGCAGGGCAAGGGCGTGCGCGAGGCGATCCTGGACGGCGCCGCGCAGATCGTCGGCCCGGCGTTCGTGTCGCTGCTGTGCATCTGCATCGTGTTCGTGCCGATGTTCCTGCTGGACGGCATCGCCGGCTATCTGTTCCGGCCGATGGCACTGGCGGTGATCTTCGCCATGGCCAGTTCGTTCGTGCTGTCGCGCACCCTGGTGCCGACCATGGCGCTGTACCTGCTGAAGCCGCACCGGGTGGAAGGGGGCGTGGGGCACCACCCCGAGGATGCCTTCCTGAACCACCATGAGGGCGACCACCCGCAGCATCGCCGCGCACGTCTGGCCGCGATGCTGGTGCGCTGGCAGCAGCGCTTCGAGGCCGGGTTCTCTGCCGTGCGCGATCGCTATCACGCGCTGCTGGGGCTGGCCCTGGCCAACCGCCGACGCTTCCTGGTCGGCTTCATGGCCTGCGTGCTGGTGTCCTTTGCGTTGCTGCCCACCCTGGGCCAGGACTTCTTCCCGGCCACCGAAGCCGGTGCATTGTCGCTGCACGTGCGGCTGCCGCTGGGCACGCGCATCGAGGAAACCGCAGCGGCCTTCGACCGCATCGAAGCGCGCATCCGGCAGGTGGTGCCGCCGCACGAGATCGACGCCATCGTCGACAACCTGGGCCTGCCGATGACCGGCATCAACATGGCCTACAGCGCCAGCGGCACCATCGGGCCGCAGGACGGTGACATCCAGGTCTCGCTGAAGCCGGGCCACGGCGATGCTGCTGCGTATGAAAAGCGCCTGCGCGAAGTACTGCCGTCGGCCTTCCCCGGCACCAGCTTTGCTTTCCTGCCGGCCGATACCAGCAGCCAGATCCTGAACTTCGGTTCGCCCGCGCCGCTGGATGTACGCATTGCCGGGCCCGATGCCGCCGGCAACCGCGCCTATGCGCAGGAACTGCAGCGCCGCCTGCGGCATGTGCCGGGGCTGGTGGATCTGCGCCTGCAGCAGCCGGACGGCTACCCGACGCTGCAGGTGGACGTGGATCGCCTGCGTGCCAACGGGCTGGGCATTACCGAACGCGATGTGACCAACAGCATGGTGGCCTCGCTGGCCGGTAGCGGGCAGGTGGCGCCCACGTTCTGGCTCAGCCCGAAGAACGGCATCTCCTACAGCGTGGTGGCCGCCACCCCGCAGTACCGCATGGACAGCCTGGCCGCGCTGCAGGCACTGCCGGTGACCGGCAGCAGTGGCACGCCGCAGGTACTGGGCGGCCTGGCGCAGATCCAGCGCGGTTCCAGCTCGGCGGTGGTCAGCCACTACAACGTGCAGCCCACGCTGGACCTGTACGCCAGCGTGCAGGGCCGCGATCTGGGTGCGGTGGCTGCCGATGTGCAGAAGGTCATCGACGGCATGGCCAGCCAGCGCCCGCGCGGCACCGAGGTCGGCCTGCATGGTCAGATCGATGCGCTGCATGTGGCCTTCACCGGCCTGGGCTACGGCCTGCTGGCGGCGATCGTGCTGATCTATCTGCTGATCGTCATCAACTTCCAGTCGTGGACCGATCCGTTCGTCATCATCACCGCGCTGCCGGCCGGCTTGGCAGGCGTCGTGTGGATGCTGTTCCTGACCCACACCTCCCTGTCGGTGCCCGCACTGACCGGTGCCATCCTGTGCATGGGCGTGGCCACGGCCAACTCCATCCTGGTGGTCAGCTTCTGCCGCGAGCGCCTGGCTGAGCACGGCGATGCCGCAAAGGCCGCACTCGAAGCCGGCTTTACCCGTTTCCGCCCGGTCTGCATGACCGCGCTGGCGATGATCCTGGGCATGCTGCCGACCGCACTGTCCACCGAACAGAACGCGCCGCTGGGTCGTGCTGTCATCGGTGGCCTGCTGCTGGCGACCTGCGCCACCCTGTTGTTCGTGCCGGTGGTGTTTGCCCTGGCCCATTCCCGCAAGTCCAAAACCGCCCCCGCCGGAGAGCCCCTGCATGTCTGATGCTTCCTTGCCGCAGGCGCCGCTGCGCCGCCGTCTGATCCTGGGGGCTGCCATTGCCGTGGCGGTCGTGGCCGCTGGCCTGGCGCTGCGTGCGCAGCAGGCCCATGCGGTGGGCGAGTGGACCGAACGGCAGGCCGTACCGGCCGTGCAGGTGGTCACCGCCGGTGCGCAGGGCGAAGCGGGCACGCTGACCCTGCCGGCGCACCTGGGGGCCTGGACCGAGGCGCCGATCCACGCGCGCGTGGGGGGCTACCTGAAATCCTGGAGCGCCGATATCGGCCAGTCGGTGAAGGCCGGCCAGGTGCTGGCGGTGATCGACAGCCCGGAACTGGACCAGCAGATTGCCCAGGCACATGCGCACCTGCTGCAGGCGCAGGCGGATGCAGCGTTGGCCAAGGTCAGCGCCGAGCGCTGGCAGGGCATGCTGGGCAGCCACTCGGTATCGCGCCAGGAAGCCGATGAGAAGCAGGCCAATGCCGTGGCCGCGCAGGCCAGCGTGGAAGCGGCGCAGGCCGACTATGCGCGGCTGCAGGAACTGGGGCGCTACCGCACGCTGCGCGCGCCCTTCGACGGCACCGTTACCGCGCGCCTGACCGACGTGGGCCAGTTGATCCGCGCCGATGACAGTGGCCGCGAACTGTTCAACATTGCCGATACCCGCCGCCTGCGGCTGATGGTGCCGGTGCCGCAGAACAGTGCGGCCAGCATCCAGCCGGGACTGCAGGCCACGCTGCAGGTACCGGGTCTGGCCGGCCGCCATTTCACCGCCACGTTGCAGGGTGATTCCAGCGCGATCGACCGCAGCTCGGGCACGCTGCTGGCTCAATTCGTAGTGGACAACGCCGACGGTGCCCTGCTGCCCGGCAGCTATGCCGAGGTGACCCTGCCGCTGCAGGGTGGCACCGACGGCGTAAGCGTACCGGACGACGTGCTGATCTTCCGTGCCAACGGCACCCAGGTGGCGGTGCTGGATGCGCACGACGTGGTGCATCTGCGGGACATCCATATCGCCAGCGACCTGGGCGCCACGCTGCGCATCGACCACGGCCTGAAGGCCGGCGAGCGCCTGGTTCCGAACCCACCCGATGCATTGCGCGAGGGCGATCACGTGCGCGTGGTGGCCGCAGCAAAGGAGCCGGTCCATGCGCGCGATTGAGACCGGCGTCGCTGTGTCGCTGGCGCTGCTGCTGGCCGGGTGTTCGCTGGCGCCAACCTACCAGGTGCCTGCGGTGCAGGTGCCGGTCGCCTACGAGCAGCCGACCGCTGCTGCGGCGCACCCGGCACTGGCGCAGGACTGGTGGCGGGCATTCAACGACCCCGTGCTGGACCGGTTGCAGGTGCAGTTGCGGCAGGCCAACCCGAATCTGGCGCTGGCCGTGGCGCACTACGATGCCGCACGCGCTGCCGCAGGCGAGACGGCCTCCGCACGCGCACCCCAGGTCGGTTTCAGTACCGGCCCGATGCGCCAGCGCCAGTCAGACGACAAGCCGCTGCGCAGTGCCACCCAGCCAGCGGTGTATGACAGCAATGCGGCCACGTTCTCGCTGTCCTTCGATCTGGATCTGTGGGGCCGGCTGCGCAACGCGGCGGCGGCCGGGCATGCGCGCGCGCAGGCCAGTGCAGATGACCTGGCCGCGGCACGGCTCAGCCTGTCCCAGCAGTTGACCGCCACCTACCTGCAACTGCGCAACACCGAGGCGCAGCAGGTCATCCTGCGCGACAGCATCGACGACTACCAGCAGGCGCTGCGCCTGACCCAGGACCGCTTCCAGGGCGAGATCGCGTCAGAACTGGATGTGGCGCGCGCACGCCATCAGCTGGCCAGTGCGCAGGCCGATCTGGATGCGCTGCAGGTGCACCAGGCCATGCTGCGGCACGCGCTGGCCGAACTGGTGGGGGCGCCGGCCAGTGGCTTCAGCGTGGGGGCGGTGGCACAGGCACCGACCCTGCCGCAGGTGCCCGCCGATCTGCCCAGCGCCCTGTTGCAGCAGCGCCCGGACATTGCCGCTGCCGAGCGCCGGGTGTTCGCCGCGAACGCGGGTATCGGCGTGGCGCGCGCTGCATGGTTCCCGCAGCTGAGCCTGACCGGCCTGTTCGGTGGCCAGACCTCGGGCAGCAGCGCGCTGCTGGATGCCGGCAACCGCTACTGGGCGCTGGGCCCGCTGGCGGCATTGCCGGTGTTCGACGGCGGCCGGCGCAAGGCCGCCAAGGCCGAGGCCTATGCCGAATTCGATGCGGCTTCGGCGCAGTACCGGGCCACGGTGCTGGCGGCGATCCGTCAGGTGGAGGACCAGCTGGTGCAGTTGCACGGACTGGCCGACCAGCGCGGCCACGAGGAAGAGGCCGTGCAGGCCGCCCGCCGTACCGAGCAGATCGCCCGTAACCGCTACGCCGGTGGCGCGGTGAGCTATCTGGACGTGGTGACCGCGCAGACCGACGCGCGGCAGGCGCAACTGGGGCTGCAGGACATCCAGAACCGCCAGCTGCAGGCCAGTGCCGCCCTGATGGCGGCCCTGGGCGGGGGCTGGTCGGTGGCGGCAGACGCGCGCGACTGAGGGTGTCTCAACCTGTGAGAGGGCGGGGCGGAACAATGCCGCCATCGCAGTTCTCACGGGAGTACGGCATGAATGCTTGGATCGGCAACACCATCGGCGCCTACGCGCCGGCTTTCATTGGCTGGGTGCTGGCGCTGGCCGGTTGGCTGCGGCTGGAACAGCTGCGCATCGATCCGCAGGCCCAGGCGCTGGGGCCGGTGCTGCAATGGGGCGTGGTGAGTGCGCTGCTGGTCACGCTGGGGTGCATCGTGGCGGCCAGCGCGATGCTGGCCCGGCGCAGCCGTTCGTAGCGTCGAGCTTGCTCGACGGTGCCTTGAACCCGCGGTTGAATCGTCGAACGTGCTTGAACCCGCCGTTGTAGAGTCGAGCTTGCTCGACTGCTTCGGGAAAAGCAGTCGAGCAAGCTCGACTCTACGGAGCGCGACGTCGAGCACGCTCGACGCCACGGTTACGCGGCCCTCAGCGCAGCAGCGGTGCGGTATCAACCAGCTGCACATCGTGCATCTGGTCCAGGTAGGCCTCGTAGTACCACTTGTGTGACGCACCGACGATGGCCAGCATGCGCGTGCCAGGGTACTGGCCCAGTACGTCGCGGATGTTGGCGACCATCCGCAGGTTGCGGGTTTCCCAGTAGCCCAGGTAATTGCGGCCGAAACCCTGCGGCGACGGTTCCACCAGCGTTGCGCCGAAGTCGCTGTCATAGACCAGCCTGGCGGTGGCCGGATCATTGTCGTTGCGGTAGATCGCCATCAGCCCGTCAGGCGCTGCGACATCGGCGTACAGGCGGTCGTAGGTCGCCCGCCGTGTTGCCCCGGCGGAGGTGTTCCACGCCGCGCGGATCGCCTTGGCGTAGTCCTTCTGCAGTGCCTGCGGGGTAGGGGCATCGGCGGTATGGTCGTCCACCGACCACAGCCGTTCCAGGCCCAGGCGTGCGGCCAGTTCGGCGGCGACCAGACTGACTTCGTCCTTGCGTGCCGCACGGGCGTCCAGGAACTCGACCAGTTCCGCGCTCAGGCTGTCGCCCGCGCGTCGTTCGGCGGTGGGCAGGCGCAGCCACTGCACGATGGCCGAACCGCGCTCGCCGGCGGCCAGGAACACGGCGGCCAGGTGGCGACGCTGTGCCGGCGTCGGCGCCTTCGGCCAGGACGCCAGTAGGCGCTCCATCTCGGCATTGGCGGTGGGTACATCCATGCCGGTGGCAGCCTGTGCCGGGGCGGTGTCAACGCAGTAGCTCTTGACGCTGTCGGCATAGCGGGTGGGATTGCGGCGCATGAAATCGCACTGCAGGCCGGACACGTTCTCAACCGCGATGGCGGTGGGCCGCCAGGCCTGCAGGCGCCCCAGCAGCGGTTCCAGCTGCGCAGGCTTGAACGCTTCGGGCAGGCCGGACAGGTGCGGGCTGCCCAGCACCAGCACTTCGTTCACCCGTCCGGCGGGCGGACCCTTCAGTTGATCGGGGTGGAACGAGGGGCGGTAGTGCCCGTCGTCGGCAGCGGCCAGGGCACTGGCACCGCACAGTGACAACAGGGCAAGACAACGCAGTGGTCGCAGCATGCAATCTCCTTGAACGAGGTGGCTTCCGTGGAAGCGCAGAGCCTGCCAGTGCATGCCGGTAGACATATCTCCCGAAGGTCATGTAAACCTTCTGGGCCTGGCATGCATCGCAGGTTCAAGGCGTGTGCGCGACACTGCCGTTGTAGAGTCGGGGGGGGGGGGGGGGGGGTTTTTTTTTGTGGGGGGGGGGGGGGGGGGGGGGGGCGGCGGCGCCGCGG
>NZ_JACVUD010000139.1:0-7755 GCF_016624905.1 Stenotrophomonas sp. S49
CCCCCCCCCCCCCCCCCCCCCCCCCCCCCCCCCCCCCCCCCCCCCCCCCCAGCGCGACGGTTTTGCCCTGGATCAACCCACCCACCGAGGGGCTGCGCCGTTGGCTGGAAACTCTCGCTTGTTAGTTGGAAGTTAAAGATCCGTAAGCGTTCTGCTGTGATCGGGTCGTCATCTGCATGCAACCGATCGTCATTAGCCTTCGTGACGTTCCAGTCAGCTTGGTCGCGGTAAGCTCTACCCCGATGAGCCCACAAGTACCGCTCATCGTGTGCAGTACGCAGTAGCAATTTGGAGGAAGACATCACATGGCGATTGTTCTTTATGTCGGTGGTAGCAAGGACGGCGAGAAGGGCGTGGTGCCCTACGGCTTCAGCAAATCCCGCGCCGACACCGCGCTGGGGCCGGAGTTCTACACAGAGCGGTTCATGGAACTGCAGGGTGTCGGCAAGGTCCGCCTGATGGCACTGGAAAGCATGCGTGACGAGATCGTCATGCAGCGTGCAGCCCGCCATTACCGCTGACCTTCGCAACATGCGGCAGGGTGCGCCCACGTGCGCGCACCCGCGCCGGCATCCCAGCCGGGCCAGCACGGCCCCTTCTGCCAGGATGCCGGCGTCCCCACCCGGCGCTGCCGCCTGAACCCTGCTGCTGTCAACGCTTGTATGCCCGTGCCGGGCATGGCCAGAATGGGTCTTTCCCGTAACGCGGCACAGACCGGAAGCAATGCACGACGCCAAGAACGCCCAGAGCGCGCTCGCCCAGCAGATCGCCCAGACCATCGCCGTGGAGATCGGTGCCCAGTCCGCCCAGGTGCGTGCCGCCGTCGGCCTGCTCGACGAGGGCGCCAGCGTCCCCTTCATCGCCCGCTACCGCAAGGAAGTGACCGGTGGCCTGGACGATACCCAGCTGCGCAACCTGGAAGTGCGCCTGACTTATCTGCGTGAGCTGGAAGACCGCCGTGCCGCGGTGCTGGCCAGCATCGACGAGCAGGGCAAGCTGAGCGATGCGCTGCGCAACGACATCCTGGCCGCCGATACCAAGAGCCGGCTGGAAGATCTGTACCTGCCCTACAAGCCCAAGCGCCGCACCCGCGCGCAGATTGCACGCGAAGCGGGGCTGGAACCGCTGGGCGATGGCCTGCTGGGCGACCCCACCCAGGACCCGCAGACCTTCGCCGCCACCTTCGTCGACAGCGACAAGGGGGTGGCCGACGCCAAGGCGGCGCTGGAAGGCGCGCGCGCGATCCTGATGGAGCGCTGGGGCGAGGATGCTGCGCTGGTGGGCGAACTGCGCACCTGGCTGGGCGATACCGGCGTGATCCGCGCGCGCGTGGCCGAGGGCAAGGAAAACGAGGGCGCCAAGTACCGCGACTATTTCGAACATGCCGAAGCGCTGGCGAAGATTCCGTCGCACCGGCTGCTGGCGCTGTTCCGTGCCCGCCGCGAGGAAATCCTGTTCCTGGAGCTGGACCCGGGCAGCGATGCCGAGGCTGGCCACCAGTACGCCGAAGGGCGCGTGGCGCGCAAGGCCGGCATCGCCGACCAGGGCCGCGCGGCCGACCGCTGGCTGCTGGACGCCTGCCGCCTGACCTGGCGGGCCAAGCTGCATACCCACCTGTTGCTGGACCTGTTCAACCAGGCCCGCGAAAAGGCGGAGGCCGAAGCGATCGCGGTGTTCGGTGACAACCTGAAGGATCTGCTGCTGGCTGCCCCGGCGGGCCCGAAGACGGTGCTGGGGCTGGACCCCGGCATCCGCACCGGTTGCAAGATTGCCGTGGTCGACGCAACCGGCAAGCTGCTGGCCACCGAAACCATCTACCCGCATGAGCCGCGGCGGCAGTGGGATCAGTCGCTGCAGACGATCAAGCAGCTGTGCACCCGGCACAACGTGGAACTGGTCGCGATCGGCAACGGCACTGCCAGCCGCGAAACCGACAAGCTGGCCGGCGAGGCGATCAAGGCCATCGGCAACCCGAAGCTGCAGAAGGTGGTGGTCAGCGAAGCCGGTGCATCGGTGTATTCGGCCTCGGAATTCGCCGCCAAGGAATTCCCGGGCCTGGACGTGTCGCTGCGTGGCGCGGTGTCCATTGCCCGCCGCCTGCAGGATCCGCTGGCCGAACTGGTGAAGATCGAGCCCAAGGCGATTGGTGTGGGCCAGTACCAGCACGACGTGGACCAGTACCGCCTGGCGCGCGCGCTGGATGCCCGCGTGGAGGACTGCGTGAACGCGGTGGGCGTGTACGTGAACACCGCCTCGGCCGCGCTGCTGTCGCGGGTGTCGGGGCTGTCGTCCACGGTGGCCGAGAACATCGTGCGCCACCGCGATGACAACGGGCCGTTCAAGCGCCGCAAGGACCTGCTGAAGGTCGCGCGGCTGGGTGAAAAGACCTTCGAACAGTGTGCCGGCTTCCTGCGCATTGCCGATGGCGACCAGCCGCTGGACGCCTCGGCCGTGCACCCGGAAGCCTACCCGCTGGTCGAGCGCATCGTGGCCAGTACCGCGCGCCCGATCAAGGCGCTGATCGGTGATGGCAGCTTCCTGCGTGGGCTCAAGCCGGAACAGTTCACCGACGCCACCTTCGGCGTGCCGACCGTGCGCGACATCCTGAAAGAGCTGGAAAAACCGGGCCGCGACCCGCGCCCCGAGTTCAAGGCGGCGCGCTTTGCCGAGGGCGTGGAAGACATCAAGGACCTGCGCGAAGGCATGGTGCTGGAAGGCGTGGTCAGCAACGTGGCCGCCTTCGGCGCGTTCGTCGATATCGGCGTGCACCAGGACGGCCTGGTGCACATTTCGGCGCTGTCGGACACCTTCGTGAAGGACCCGCGCGAGGTGGTCAAGGCCGG
The DNA here is from genome assembly GCF_016624905.1 of Stenotrophomonas sp. S49. NCBI lineage: Bacteria > Pseudomonadati > Pseudomonadota > Gammaproteobacteria > Lysobacterales > Lysobacteraceae > Stenotrophomonas > Stenotrophomonas sp. S49. The sequence goes on from NZ_JACVUD010000139.1 coordinate 2,844, forward strand.
CGACATCGTGAAGGTGAAGGTGCTGGAGGTGGACGTGGCGCGCAAGCGCATCGCCCTGACCCGGCGCCTGGACGATACCCCGGGCCAGGCCACCAGCCGCCCCGGTGCGCGCGATGAGCGCGGCCAGGGCGGGCCGGCGCGGCGCGATGGCGGCCCCAACCGCGGCCCCAACCGCGGCCAGGGGCAGGGCGCTGCGCGTCCCGCAAGCTCGGCGCCGCCGGCCAACAATGCCCTGGCCGAGGCCTTCGCCCGGGCCAAGCGCAGCTGAGCCATCGCCCCCCGGCCACGCCTGCCGTGGCGGGGGCACTTGTCGGCCTTCCCCGGCGTGCGCACACTGGCGCCCATGGGGGGCCGCGGGCCGCCCTGCAGGGCGCCGGGGAGGGCCATGACGCCAGCACGAGCCGCCAACGCGACCGCAGGCTGCAGCGCCGGGCTGCGGCTTCGCTGTGCCCGCCGTTCCGCGCGGGGGCGCCGATGACCGGGCACGTCCACGACGCCAACGCCAACGCGCTGCTTGAGCGGCGCCTGCAGGAACTGTCCGAAGAACGCCGCCGGTTGGCGATGATCATCGAAGGCACCGCCGCCGGCACCTGGGAATGGAACGTGCAGACCGGGCAGATGCGGGTGAACGCGCGCTGGGCCGAGATTGTTGGCTACCGCCTGGACGAGTTGGAGCCGATCTGCCAGGAAACCTTCATCGCACTGGTGCATCCGGACGATCTGGCCCATTCCGATGCGGCGCTGGAGGCACACTTCCAAGGCCACAGCGACCATTACCGCTGCCTGCTGCGCATGCGCCACAAGAACGGCCAGTGGATCTGGATCCACGACCGTGGCCGCGTGTACGAATGGGACGGGCAGGGGCGCCCGCTGTGGATGGCCGGCGCGCATGCCGACGTGACCGAACTGCAGATGGCGCGACAGGACGCTGCTGACATGCGCCACCGGCTGCAGGCGGTGGTCGATGCGTCCGACGAAGTGGCGGTGATCGCCACCGATACCGAGGGGCTGATCACCCTGTTCAACACCGGCGCCGAACGCCTGCTGGGCTATGCCGCCAGTGAGGTGGTGGGCAAGCTCAATCCCGGCGTGTTCCATGACCCAGACGAAATGCATGCCTACCTGGCCCCGCTGGCCGACGCCGATGGCCAGCCACCGTCGGTGTTCCAGGCGCTGACCGCGCAGGCGCAGGGCCAGACCTTTTCGCGGCAGTGGACCTTCCTGCGCAAGGACGGCCAGCGCCGCCAGGTGCGCCTGTCGATCAGCCGCATGGACGGCGCCGACGGCGAGCGCATCGGTTATGTCGGCATGGCCATCGACATCACCGAGATCCTGCAGGCGCGTGCCGAAGCGCGACTGGCGGCGGACAAGTTCGCCGGTGCGTTCACCTCCGCAGCGCTGGGCATGGCCTTGGTGTCGCTGGAAGGGCGCTGGCTGGATGTGAACGATGCGCTGTGCCGCATCCTGGGCTACCCGCGCGAAGAACTGCTGCAGGTCGACTTCCAGCGCCTGACCCACCCGGCCGACCTGCAGGCCGACCTGCAGCTGGTGCAGGACCTGTTGAGTGGCCGGCGCACTCACTACCACCTGGAAAAGCGCTACCTGGACCGCGACGGCAACACGATCTGGGCGCGCCTTTCCGTCTCGCTGGTGCGCAACGAACGCGGCGAGCCGCTGCATTTCGTGTCTCAGATCCAGGACATCACCGGCCAGCGCAGCAGCGAACAGCGCCTGTTTGAAAGCGAGCAGCGCAGCCGCATCACCCTGGACGCGGTGGCCGACCTGGTGCTGAGCGTGACCCTGCAGGGGCGCATCGAATACGCCAATGCCGCCGCGGTGCGCATGCTGTCCGGTGATGGCGCGCTGACCCTGGCCGGGCACAACGTGAAGGACGTGCTGGCGCTGACCACCGAATACGCACCGAACTCGGTGCTGGACGTGGCGGTGCTGCTGGACCCGGACAGCAATGCGGTGGACCTGCATGCCGACCTGCTGCTGCGCCTGGGCACGGCCACGGTGGCGGTGGACCTGACCCGGGCCTGGCTGCGCGACGATGAAGGGCATGTGCGCGGTGCGGTGTGGGTGCTGCGCGATGACACCCAGCAGCGCGCCCGCCAGCGCGAGGCCCGGCACCTGGCCGAGATGGACCCGCTGACCGAACTGAGCAACCGCCGTGGCTTCGAGGTGCACCTGCAGCAGGCGATCACCCATGTCGAGCGCACTGGCCAGGCTGCGTCGCTGATGTACATCGACCTGGACCGCTTCAAGCCGGTGAACGACACCTGGGGCCATCTGGCCGGTGATGCAGTGCTGTGGGCGGTGGCCAGCGTGCTGCGCCATGGCGTGCGCGATTCGGACGTAGTGGCCCGGCTGGGTGGCGACGAATTCGCGGTGATCCTGTCCGGCTGCGGCCCGCGTCGCGCTGCACGCATTGCGGGCGAACTGCTGAACACCCTGGCCGCGCTGGCCATTCCGTGGGACAAGGCGGTGCTGCGCATCGGCGCCAGCATCGGCATTGCGCCGCTGGCGCCGGGCATGGGCGTGGACCAGGCGGTGGCGGCCGCCGACGCGCAGTGCTACCGGGCCAAGGCGCTGGGCCGCAACAACGTTCAGGTGCAGGGGCTGACTGCAGATCTGCCAGCCGAAGACGGCGACGGCGGCTGAACCGGCCCGTACCAAGGGCCCGCATGAAGGATGTTTCATTTGCCCGCCCCGGCCGATTTGGCGAGCATGGGCGGGTCTGAGCACCCCAGGACCCCATGTCGCGCGTACTGACCATCGAGGACGATGCCATCACTGCCCAGGAAATCGTGGCGGAGCTGGGCAGCCATGGCCTGCAGGTGGACTGGGTGGCCGACGGGCGCGAAGGCCTGGTGCGCGCGGCCAGTGGCGAGTACGACGCCATCACCCTGGACCGCATGCTGCCGGGGCTGGATGGCCTGGCGATCGTGACAACCCTGCGCCGCATCGGCGTGAACACGCCGGTGCTGATGCTCAGTGCGCTGTCGGACGTGGATGAGCGCGTGCGCGGCCTGCGCGCGGGCGGCGACGATTACCTGACCAAGCCGTTTGCCTCCGATGAAATGGCCGCGCGGGTGGAGGTGCTGCTGCGCCGCCGCCAGCAACCGGCCGGCAACGATACCGCGCTGCGTGTGGGTGACCTGCAGCTGGACCTGCTGGCGCGCACCGCACAGCGCGGTGGGCGCACCCTGAGCTTGCTGCCGACCGAGTTCAAGCTGCTGGAATACCTGATGCGCAATGCCGGCCAGGTGCTGACCCGCATGATGCTGTTCGAGGAAGTGTGGGGTTACCACTTCGACCCGGGCACCAACCTGATCGATGTCCACATCGGCCGCCTGCGGCGCAAGCTCGATTTGCCCGGCGGCCCTTCCATGATCCGCACCGTGCGGGGTTCGGGTTATGTCCTCAGCGAAGCTGTCTGACGGCTGGCGCTCGTCCAGCAGTCGCTTGCTGGGCCTGTACAGCCTGCTGTTCGTGGCGTGGTGCAGCGTGCTGCTGGGTGTCCTGTACTGGCGGGTGTCGCATTACCTGGATGATCTGGCGCAGTCGGCGCTGCTGCAGCGTGCGCATCTGTTCGAACACTTCACCGGCGATGCATTGTGCGAGGCGCTGCGCGAGAACCGCCGCTACGACGTGCACGGCATCGATGCCTATGGTGTCTTCACTGCGGCTGGCACGCCGTTGGCCGGCCCGCTGAAGGCGCTGCCTGCGCAGTTGCCGCTGGATGGCCAGGTGCACCGGGTCAGCGGATTGCCCTTGTCCGATCCGACGGCGGTGGGCAAGCGCGGCTTCGGCCTGGCCATGCCCACCCGCGATGACCGCGTGCTGGTGCTGGTGCGCTACAGCGGGCCGTTGAACGAAGTGAACCACCTGATCCTGGACGCGCTGCTGTGGGGGGTATCGCTGACCCTGCTGCCGGGCCTGCTGGGCTGGCATCTGCTGCGGCGGCGCCCGCTGCGGCGCATCCAGGCGATCGAGCAGGCCACCGCGCGCATCGTTGCCGGTGATCTGGGGCAACGCCTGCCGGTGGCCGATCGCCGTGACGAGCTGGACATGCTGGCGGCCATCGTCAACGCCATGCTGGACCGCATCGAGCAGTTGATGACCGAGGTGAAAGGGGTCTGCGACAACATTGCCCACGACCTGCGCACGCCACTGACCCGCATGCGCGCGCAGTTGTATCGGCTGCGCCAGCAGCTGGGCGAGGGCGACACGCAGGCCGTGGCGCTGGACCAGGTACTGGATGAAACCGATAGGTTGATGGCGCGCTTCCGCGCGCTGCTGCGCATTTCCGAACTGGAGGACCACCAGCGGCGCTCCGGTTTCGTCGAGCTGGCGCCGGAGGCGCTGCTACAGGAAATCCATGCCTTCTACGCGCCATTGGCCGAGGAGAAGGGGCAATGGCTGCGGCTGGAAGTGGCGGCGGACCTGCCCAGCGTAGTGGGTGATCGCGGGCTGTTGTTCGAAGCCATCGGCAACCTGCTGGACAACGCGATCCGGTTTGCGCCCGAAGGCGGGCGCGTGCAGTTGTCGGCGCATGCTGAGGCCGAGGCGACGTGCATCGTGGTGGAAGATTCCGGGCCGGGCATCGCCGAGGCCGAGCGTGAGCTGGTGTTCCAGCGTTTCCATCGCAGCGAGGCCAGCCAGGGCGGCGGCTTCGGTCTGGGGCTGTCGATCGTGGCGGCCATCGCCGGCCTGCACGGTTTCCGCCTGGGCGCGGGGCAGTCGCCACTGGGCGGCGCCAGCTTCAGCCTGCTGTGCCGGCCGCAGGTGTTGTAGGGGGGGTGTTTTGCAGGGCTTGCAGCCCTGCACCCGCTCAACGCAACGGCAAAAGCTGGGCATCCGTGGGATGGCGGGGGGGGGGGGGGGGGGGGGGGGGGGGGGGGGGGGG
>NZ_JACVUD010000013.1:0-72233 GCF_016624905.1 Stenotrophomonas sp. S49
GTGGGGGTCTTCATGGGGGGCGGAAGGGGGCGGGCAAAATGTAATTCTATAACATTTCGCCCACGCTCTTTGTAGAGTCGAGCCATGCTCGACTTCGCACCTGCCGTTGCCGAGAGCAGTCGAGCAAGCTCGACGCTACAAGGGCGGTGGAGCAGTCGAGCAAGCTCGACTCTACAAGGGCGGTGGAGCGGGTATCGCGCGGGGGGTTACACCGGGTAGCCGGTGGCTTCGCGGGCCTTCTTCCAGGCGCTTTCAAATTCACGGGCGCTGATTTCGTCGTCTTCGTCGAAATCCAGGAACGAGACGGGCTGGTCGGCCAGCACGAAGCGGTCGTCGCTCTGACCGTGCTCGTCGGCCCAGACCAGCTTGGTGCCGTAGATTTCCACCTGGCGCACGATGTTCTCGCCGCGGGCTTCCATCAGCACGTTGCCCTTGCCCAGGCCCGATTCGGCCCAATGCTTGTAGTACTTCTTGGTGGTGTGGCTTTTGACGTTCTTCATTGCGGGGGCCGGACAGTTCGGATGGCGCCATTATCAGGCATCCGGGGTCAGAGCCCCTTCCTTCGGAAAGGTATCCGACCCCGGCCGGGTCAGTTCGGCAGGGCGGCGCCCCTCGGCCACAGCAGCCAGATGCGGCCCTGCTGCTTCATGTCGCCGGCCAGCTTGCCGGCGGCGTCGCCGCTGCCCCAGTACAGGTCGGCACGCACTTCGCCGGCAATGGCACCGCCGGTGTCCTGCGCGGCCACCGGGCGCACCACCGGGCTGCCATCCGGGCGCGTGGTGGACAGCCACAGCAGGCTGCCCAGCGGCACCACGCTGCGGTCCACCGCCACGCTGTAGCCGGCGGTGAGCGGTACGTTCAACGAGCCGCGCGGGCCTTCCGGGCTGTCGGGGTTGCGCACGAAGAACACGTAACTGGGGTTGCTGCGCAGCAGTTCGGGCACGCGCGCCGGGTTGGCCCGGGCCCAGGCGCGGATCGCGTCCATGGTCACGTCTTCCTTCTTCAGCGCGCCCTGGTCCACCAGCCAGCGGCCGATGGCGCGGTAGGGGTGGCCGTTCTGTTCGGCGTAGGCCAGCCGCACCTGGCTGCCATCGGCCAGGCGCACCCGGCCCGAGCCCTGGATCTGCAGTAGCTGCAGGTCCATCGGGTCGGTCAGCCAGGCCAGCACCGGCGCCTTGGCGCCCTTGCTGGCGATGGTGCCGGCATCGTCATAGGGCTTGAGCACCTTGCCGTCCAGGCGGCCGCGCAGCCGCTTGCCCTTCAGTTCCGGGTACAGGCTGTCCAGCTGCACCACCACCAGGTCATCGGGCGTGCCGTACACCGGTACGGTGGCGGTCGCGGTGCGGGTCAGGCTGCCGCCGTAGATGGGTTCGTAGTAGCCGGTGATCAGGCCCTGTTCGCGGTGGCCGCCGGCGCGCAGTGCATACACCTGCAGATCGCGCTGCAGGAAGGCGCGGATCGCGGCCGGGTCCTTGTCGGACACCGTGGCCGCGGTCGTGCAGGTCTGGGCCCAGACCGCATCGTTCTTCAGGCGGGGGCAGCTGCTGCGCCAGGCGCTGAAGCCAGCCAGCAGGTCGGCATCGGAAACGGCCGGCAACGCATTCCAGTCGGCCTTGGCGTAGGTGGCGGCCGGCTTTGCTGCGGCAGGCGCTTCGGGACGGGGGCTGGTGGTGGAGCAGCCCGCCAGCACCGCGGCGCCAAGCAGGAGGAGGAGTGCGCGTGGGGACGACGTAACAGTGATCATCGTCGCAATGTAGTGGGGCCGATGGTGGCCCGGCAACCTGGGTAGCGCCGGGCCATGCCCGGCGAAACGCAGATCCCGCGCTGCGCGCTCGCCGGGCATGGCCCGGCGCTACCGGGATGGGTTCAAGGCGTCTGCAGCAGCAGCGAATGCAGGATGCGCGCGTCTTCAGCATCCAGCGTCCTGGGCAGATCGTCGCTGGCGCGGAAGCGGCGGTGGAACGCGGCGACGGCCGCTTCGCGATCGTCCAGCGGGTAGCCGAAACGGGCCAGCGCGTTCCACGCATCGAAGCCGTCCGGTGCGGGACCATCGCTGGCGCGCGGCCACACGCCGAAACCGGCGGCGGCCAGCTGCTGCCACGGGAAGAAGCGGCTGGGATCGGCCTTGCGCGTGGGTGCCAGATCGGCGTGGCCGATCACCTGCCGCGGCGGAATGTTCAGGCGCGTGGTGAGATCACGCAGCAGGACGATGAGCGCGTCGATCTGCGCTGCGGTGAACGGCGTATGCCCGTTGTTGTCCAGCTCGATGCCGATCGATGTGGAGTTCAGATCGGTGAGCGTGCCCCAGCGGCCGGCGCCGGCATGCCAGGCGCGGCGTGCATCGGCCACCAGCTGGTAGCGATGGCCATCGGCGCCGATCAGGTAATGCGCGCTGACCGGGCCGCCGCTGTTGGCGGTTCGCAGCGTGTGCAGGCTCTGCTGCACCGATTCCTGGTCGGTATGGTGGATGACGATGGCCACCGGACCACGCGCATTCTGGTTGGGTGAGGGCACCCACGTAGCCAACGGGTTGCGGACATCCTGCGGTGTGGACGCGCAGGCGGCCAGCAACAGGCAGGCCGAAAGCAGGAGGGACGTGCGGATCGGGTGCATGCCCCGATTGTGCGTGATCAGGCGCGAGGATGCATGCCCATGGAGTACGCCGTAGATCCACGCCATGCGTGGATGCTGTGGCGGGCGACCTTCGCAGGCCGCCCGCCGTTGCATCAGGCCTCGTAGGCCGATTCACCATGCGAGGTGACATCCAGGCCGGTACGCTCGGCCTCTTCGGTCACGCGCAGGCCCACCACCACCTTCACCAGCAGCAGGATGGCCGCGGTCACCACCGCCGACCAGACCACGGTGAGGCCAACGCTGACCACCTGCACCCACACCTGGTGGCCGATATCCAGATCGGCCTTGGTGCCGCCCAGCGACTGCGCGCTGAACACACCGGTGAGGATGGCGCCGACGATGCCGCCCACGCCGTGCACACCGAACACGTCGGCGGTGTCGTCCACCTTCAGCAGCCGCTTCAGGCCGGTAACGCCCCACACGCAGACCACGCCGGCCACGAAGCCGATCACGATCGCGCCGAGCGGGCCGACGGTGCCGCAGGCCGGGGTGATGCCGACCAGGCCGGCGACTGCGCCCGACGCTGCACCCAGTGCCGACGGCTTGCCCTTGGTGATGGCTTCCACCAGGGTCCAGCCCAGCACCGCCGCCGCAGTGGCCAGCACGGTGTTGAGGAAGGCCAGCGAGGCGATGGTGTCAGCGGCCGCGGCGGAACCGGCATTGAAGCCGAACCAGCCCACCCACAGCAGCATCGCGCCGATGTAGGTGAACGGCACGTTGTGCGGCTTCAGTGCGGTCTGCCCATAGCCCAGGCGCTTGCCCAGGAACCATGCGCCGACCAGGCCGGCCACGCCGGCGTTGATGTGCACCACGGTGCCACCAGCGAAATCGATCGCGCCCATTTCACCCAGGTAGCCGCCACCCCAGACGATGTGCGCCATCGGGATGTAGCTGAAGGTGAACCACAGCGCCGAGAACAGCAGCACTGCGCGGAACTTGATGCGTTCGGCGAAGGCGCCGACGATCAGTGCGGTGGTGATGCCGGCGAAGGTGGACTGGAAGGCCACGAACAAGTAATCAGGCAGCCCGGCGATGGGCGTGTTGCCCACCGAATCGGGGGTAAAGCCCTTCAGGAAGGCGAATTCGGTGAACGAACCGAAGAACGGATTGCCGGCGCTGAACACCGCACTGTATCCGTAGGCCACCCACAGCAGCAGCACCAGCGAAAACACCACCAGGATCTGGCTGAGCACCGACAGCACGTTCTTCGAACGCACCAGGCCGCCGTAGAACAGGGCCAGGCCCGGCACCACCATCAGCAGCACCAGCAGGGTGGAGGTGAGCATCCAGGCGACGTCGCCGTGGTCGAACGCCGGCGCAGCCGCTTCAGCGGCAGCCGGTGCGGCCGCAGCCGGGGCCTGCAGCGGCTCAACGGCCACGGTTTCATTGCCCAGCGGGGTGACCTGGGCCTGGGCATGGGCAGCGCCCGGCCAGACGCCAGCGGCCAATGCGCTGAGCAGCATCAACAGGCACACCAGATGGAACCGGGCTTGCCACCCGGCGAGAAGGCGCATCTTCATGGGGGAATCTCCGGAAGGGGGCTTACAGCGCGTCGGCGCCGATTTCGCCGGTGCGGATACGGATGACCTGCTCGACGGCGGTGACGAAGATCTTGCCGTCGCCGATCTTGCCGGTGCCTGCCGAACTCTGGATCGCTTCGATCACCGCTTCGGCACGCTCGTCGGTGACCACGGTTTCGATCTTGATCTTGGGCAGGAAATCGACGACGTACTCGGCGCCGCGGTACAGCTCGGTATGGCCCTTCTGGCGGCCGAAGCCTTTCACTTCGGTCACGGTGATGCCCGACACGCCTGCGTCGGAAAGGGCCTCGCGGACCTCGTCGAGCTTGAACGGTCGGATGATGGCGGAGATCAGTTTCATGCGCATGTCCCGATGGTGGATGGGGCCACGGCGCGGTTGCGCGGTGGCATCTGGCAACCACGGGCCATCAGTGCGATGGCCGTGGCTGTTGCACCGGACACGAACGGGGCCGGGACGGCCGTGCCTCTCTCCTTGCACGGCCGACGCGGGAGGGAGGGCGGCCCTTGTCGCGTGTCCGGTCTCTCTTGCCCCTGGATCAGCGGACCAATGGCCCGCGTTCCGTTTCAGCGGACCAACGGTCCGCTCTACCAAGGCGGGCACAGGGCCCGCCATGCGGCTCCCCAGCCGCGAAGATCGGAGGCGATGGCGACGGGTGGGAGGGGTACCCGCCGCCATCGCCACCCAATCAGTTGGCGTAGTACATCTGGTATTCCAGCGGGTGGGTGGCCGCGCGGAACTTGGTCACTTCCTGCATCTTCAGCGCGATGTAGCCGTCGATGAAGTCATCGCTCATCACGCCGCCGGCCTTCAGGAACTCACGGTCCTTGTCCAGCGCTTCCAGGGCTTGGTCCAGCGAGGAGCAGACCTGCGGGATCAGCTTCTCTTCTTCCGGCGGCAGGTCGTACAGATCCTTGTCGCTCGGTGCGCCCGGGTCGATCTGGTTCTTGATGCCGTCCAGGCCGGCCATCATCAGCGCGGTGAAGGTCAGGTAGCCCGACTGGATCGGATCGGGGAAGCGCATTTCAATGCGGCGCGCCTTCGGGTTGGACACCCACGGAATGCGGCACGAGGCCGAACGGTTGCGGGCCGAGTAGGCCAGCATGACCGGGGCTTCGAAGCCCGGCACCAGGCGCTTGTAGCTGTTGGTGCCCGAGTTGGCGAAGGCGTTGATGGCCTTGGCGTGCTTGAAGATGCCGCCGATGTACCACAGCGCCAGCTGGCTCAGGCCGCCGTAGCCGTCGCCGGAGAACAGGTTGGTGCCGCCCTTGGACAGCGACTGGTGCACGTGCATGCCGCTGCCGTTGTCGCCGACGATCGGCTTGGGCATGAAGGTGACGGTCTTGCCGTTGCGGTGCGCCACGTTCTTGATGACGTACTTCATGCGCAGCAGTTCGTCGGCCTTCTGCACCAGGGTGCTGAACTTGGTGCCGATCTCGCACTGGCCGGCGGTGGCCACTTCGTGGTGCTGCACTTCCACTTCAATGCCGACCTGTTCCAGCGTCTTGCACATTTCAGCGCGCAGGTCGTGCAGCGAATCGGTCGGCGGCACGGGGAAGTAGCCACCCTTCACGCCGGGGCGGTAGCCGCTGTTGGTGCCGTCGTACTTGGCGCCGCTGTTCCAGGCCGCTTCTTCCGATTCCACCTTGAAGAAGGTGTTGCCCATTTCATTGGCAAAACGCACGGCGTCGAAGATGAAGAATTCCGGCTCCGGGCCGAAGAACGCCGATTCGGCGATGCCCGACGACTTCAGGTAGGCCTCGGCGCGCTTGGCGATGCCGCGCGGGCAGCGGCCGTACGGCTGCATGGTGGCCGGGTCGAGGATGTCGCAGCTGATCACGATGGTCGGATCGGCGTAGAACGGATCGACATAGGCGCTGGCCGGGTCCGGCAGCAGGACCATGTCCGATTCGTTGATGCCCTTCCAGCCAGCGATGGAGCTGCCGTCGAACATCTTGCCCTCTTCGAACAGCGACGGCTCGACGATGCTGACCGGGAAGGTGACGTGCTGTTCGACGCCACGCATATCCACGAAACGCAGATCGACGAATTCGATCTGGTTGTCCTTGATCAGCTTCTCAACGTTTTCCACGGACATCGGTACGACCTCGGGTGGGAATGAATGCCTGCTGAGGTACAGCAATGACCGTGCCAACTTTTTCTTGGCCGCAACTGCTTGATTTGCAATGGCACGCCCCAGCGGGGTGCACGACCGTGCGCACCAAAGGGGTGCACAGCGCCCCGCGCGCACCCGTTTGGTGCGGCAGGGATGGTCTATTCTCTCGGGCTTGTTCCCGCCACCGAACGTGCCTGCCCTGCCCATGTACGACCTGCTCTCCGCCCTGCTGCTGGGCATCCTCGAAGGCCTGACCGAATTCCTGCCGATCTCCAGCACCGGCCACCTGCTGATCGCCCAGCACTGGCTGGGCCCGCGTTCGGATTTCTTCAACATCATCATCCAGGCCGGCGCGATCGTGGCGGTGGTGCTGGTGTTCCGCCAGCGCCTGTGGCAACTGGCCACCGGGCTGGGCCAGCGCGAGAACCGCGACTACGTGTTCAAGCTGGGCGCCGCGTTCCTGGTGACCGCCGTGGTCGGCCTGCCGGTGCGCATGCTGGGCTGGGAGCTGCCGGAAACGGTCAGCCCGGTGGCCTGGGCGCTGATCATCGGTGGCATCTGGATGCTGCTGGTGGAGGCCTACACCACGCGCCTGCCCGACCGCGACCAAGTGACCTGGACCGTGGCCATCGGCGTGGGCCTGGCGCAGGTGGTGGCCGGCGTGTTCCCCGGCACCTCGCGTTCGGCCTCGGCCATCTTCCTGGCCATGCTGCTGGGCCTGAGCCGGCGCGCGGCCGCCGCTGAATTCGTCTTCCTGGTGGGCATTCCCACCATGTTCGCCGCCAGTGCCTACGCGTTCCTGGAACTGGCCAAGGAAGGCAAGCTGGCCAGCGAGAACTGGACCGACGTGGGCGTGGCCTTCGTTGCCGCGGTCATCACCGGCTTCGTCGTAGTGAAGTGGCTGCTGGGCTATATCAAGTCGCACCGCTTCACCGCGTTCGCGTTCTATCGCATCGCGCTGGGCGCGGCGCTGCTGCTGTGGTTGCCGTCCGGCAGCTGAACGACGCCGGGGCAGGCCAACCCCCTGCCCGGCCGTGATCCGTTTGCATCCGGGTTCCCAAGGAGATCCACCATGAAGCGCACCGTTACCCTGCTCCTGCCGCTGGCCCTGCTGGCCGCCTGCAGCCAGACCCCGACCACCGCACCGGCTGGCACCGGCGGCGATGACCTGGCCCCGGCGGCCGCCAAGGCCGGCGACCAGAAGGCCGTGGCCCATCTGGATGCGCAGCGCCTGCAGAGCCAGCACTGGCGCCTGCAGCAGGCCACCGGCGCCGACGGCGCACGCATCGACGCATTGTTCGCCCGCAGCGACGCGCCGGTCACGCTGGATTTCGCCGACGGGCGCGTGTCGATCAGCAACACCTGCAACCGCATGGGCGGCAGCTACACCCTGGCCGATGGCACGCTGACGATCAGCCCGATGGCATCGACCCAGATGGCCTGCACCGACGCCGCAGTGATGGCGCTGGATGAGGCCGTGTCGAGCCGCCTGCAGGGTGAACTGAAGACCGCCCAGGGTGCCGACGGCAGCCTGACCCTGACCACCGCCAAGGGCGAGGTGCTGCTGTTCGCGGCCGAACCCACCGCGGAAACGCGCTACGGCGGGCCGGGCGAAACCGTGTTCCTGGAAGTGGCAGCGAAGACCGCCAAGTGCTCGCACCCGCTGATTCCGGACTACCAGTGCCTGCAGGTGCGTGAAGTGAAGTTCGACGACAAGGGCCTGAAGCAGGGCACCCCGGGCGCGTTCGAGAACTTCTACGGCAACATCGAGGGCTACACGCATGAAGACGGCGTGCGCAACGTGGTGCGGGTGAAGCGCTACGCAGTGAAGAACCCGCCGGCCGATGCACCGTCGCAGGCATACGTGCTGGACATGGTGGTCGAGTCGGCCATCGAGAAGAAATAAGTAGAGTCGAGCTTGCTCGACTGCTTCTCATGCAGTCGAGCATGGCTCGACTCTACAGAGGGCGGAGTCGAGCAAGCTCGACTCTACGGGCGCGCGGTCGGGCTTACAGCGCGGGGTTCAGCGTGTAGGTGCCGTGCAGCGCGGCTTCGGCCAGCACGTGGCCGTGCATCGCGCGGTAGGCGTCGGCCGCGGTGAAGCGCTGCGGCAGGTCCAGGCTGGCCACATCCAGGGCGAACACGCGGAAGAAGTAGCGATGCACACGCTCGTCGTTGAACGGCGGGTACGGGCCGTCGTAGCCCAGGTAATCGCCGGCCATGTCCGGATTGCCGGCAAACCAGCCGGTGAAATCGTTCACGCCCTGGCGGCTGCCGACCGGGCCGGCGGGCGCGGTCTTGCCCTTCACCACGAAGCCATCGCTGCAGCTGCCTGCGGCGATCTCGTGCACGTCGGCCGGAATATCGGCCATCACCCAATGCACAAAATCGCAGCGCGGCTGGTCGCGCGGCACGGTCATGTCGCTGCGGCCGACGGTTTCCGGCACCGTGGGAACATCCGGGTCCACACACACCAGCAGGAAGGAACGGGTGCCGGCCGGCACCTCGCTCCAGGCCAGGTGCGGGTTGCGGTCCGGCGCGAAACCATTGGCATCGCCGGCGGCGAATTCGCGCGGCACCGGGGCGCCGTTGACCAGGCTGTGGCTGCTCAGTTGCATCAGGCTCTCCTTATTCTTCCGGGTAACCCAGGCGCACCGCGACCGGGGTGAGCTGGGCGAAGGCGGCATTCATCACGTCGCGGTAGACGCGCCAGTGGCCCGGCGGGAAGCGCGGTGCACCCAGCTGCGGGGCCACCGGCATCGGCCGCTCGAACAACTGTTCCAGCATGGCTGCCATCGCGCGCGGATCATTGCCGATGGCATCGATGCGCAGCAGCACGTGCGGGTACAGATCGTCCTCGTGCAGGCTGGCCACCTGGGCCAGCGCACGCGCCAGCCACTCGGCGGCCTCGGCCAGCGAGGTCATCGCCAGCGGCGCGGCCGAGCCGTAGGCAACCCAGTCCAGCAGCATGTCGCGCGGGTCGCGCAGCACCACCAGCAGGCGACCCTGCGGCAACTGCGGGCGCAGCGACCACAGCAGCGCGTTGTCCCACCACAGCAGCCAGTCGATGATGGTGTCATCTTCCACGCCACGCGCCGGCAACTGCTCGCGCCAGCGCTGCACCAGGCGTTCCGGGGTCAGCACGCCCGACGCCAGGTCCTGCAGGGTGTGGTAGTTCTGGAAGGCATCGTCGGGCGGGGTGTTGGTGTAGCGATCGCTGCGCAGCACCGGGCTGGCGGCAGCCAGACCCGTGGCAACCCGTTCCACGCCCGAACCCGGTGCACCCCACAGGAAGATCGGCGCCGAACCGCTCTGGCGCGTTGCCTCGTCAATCTCGGCCAACGCCGGCCAGCTGGGCGGGGCCTTGGCCTGCGGCGGCAGCGGCAGGCGCTGCGGGGCCTGCTCGGTCTGCAGGGCCAGCCAGGTACGCAGGGCATCGGCCGGCTTGCCGGCGCGGTCCTGTACTTCGCCCAGCCAGGTACGCAGGTCGCTCTGCGCGCCCTCGCCGGCCTGGCCGATCAGCGCCTGCACACGGGCGATGGCGGCGTCGGGGTCACGCTGCATCAGGCCGTCGATCAGGCGGGTTTCGGCACTCACCCGGCCCGGTTCCAGCGCCACGATGCGTTCGGCCACGGCTTCGGCCTCAGCGTGCTGGCCGGCCATGTCGTGCAGGCGCATGCGCGCTTCCAGTGCCGGCAGGTGCGCAGGCATGGCAGCGATCCAGCGCTCGACCACGGCCACGGCGGCATCGCTGCCCACTTCTTCCACGGCCAGGCGGGCCAGCCACGGGTCGTGCAGCGAAGCATTCGCCTCCAGCACCGCGTCCAGGCGTGCGCGCGCTTCTTCTTCGCGGCCCAGTCGCTGCCAGGCCATCAGCAGCAGCTGCAGCACCTGGCGGTCTTCGGGCTGGGAATCCAGCAGCGGCAGCAGGTGTTCCAGTGCCTGCAGCGGCTGGCCGCTGCGCAGCGACAGTTCACCGGCCAGGCGGCGCATCGGCGGCACGTCCAGCGACGGCTGCTGCAGGGCGACCTGCATGGCCTCGGCGGCGGCGTCCAGGTTGCCCTGGCGCAGCGCCAGCTGCACCACCAGGCCATGCAGGGAGGTGATGGCCGGGTTCAACACCAGCACGCGGCGGAAGGCCTGTTCGGCGAAGGCCAGCATGTCCTTGCCCAGGTAGGCAAAGCCCAGCGCGTACAGCACGCGCGGGTCATCCGGCAGGGCCTGGCCCGCGGCCGACAGCAGGGCCAGTGCGCGGTCGGCATCGCCGCGGCGCAGGGCCACCATGCCATCGATGGTCAGCAGTTCCGGATGATCCGGCTCCAGCCGGCCGGCCAGGGTGGACAGGCGCTGCGCTTCATCGAAGTCGTTGCGGCTGATGGCCAGGTGAGCCTGCATCAGGTAGGCCGGGAACGCGTTCGGGTTCAGGTCGGTGGTGCGCAGCAGCGCATCGTCAACACCGTCGAACTGGCGCAGGGCCAGCAGCAGCCCGGCCTGCTGCAGGTGCAGCTGGGCGTCGTCGGGGGCCAGTTGCAGTGCCTGCTGCAGCGCGTCCAGCGCAGCCTGCGGCTGGCCCTGCTGCTGCAGCGCAAGCGCCAGCCAGCGGTGGGCCTGGGCCTGGCCCGGTTCGTCGTGGGTCCACGCCTGGGCCAGCTGCACGGCCTGGTCGGCCTGGTTCTGGCGCAGCGCCTGGATGATCTGGTCTTGCATGGCGGTCCGGTTCAAGTGCAAACCCGCATTGTAGCGGGCCGCGCGGTGCTGCCGGTTCAGCCGCCCAGTACCCGGCGCAGGCGCTGGGCCACCCAGCGTTCGGAAAAGCCATCGCCACGCCAGTTTTCCAGGAACCCGCAGTGGCCACCCCAGCACGCGGTTTCCAGCCGTGCCTGCTGCGGCAACTGCCAGTTGCCGAAGGTGGAGTACGGAATGACCGGATCGTCCTGGGCCATCAGGATATCGGCCGGCACCTGCAGCGTGGACAGGCGGTCGCCGGCGATGGAATAGCCGTCGAAATAGGCCTGCAGCGAGCCGAAATCGGTATGCCGTTCCACCAGCCAGGCGGTGAGCGCGCGGATGTCCAGCTTCAGCACGCGGTCGTCGCAGTCGCTCAGTTCGGGGAACAGATCGCGCTTGCGGCGCAGCGAGCCGGCCCACTTGCGGCGGAAGTACCAGTCGTACATGGCCGGGCCGTTTTCGATGCTTTCCATGGTCAGGGCCGGGTCCAGCACGGGACAGACCGAGGCCACCTGCAGCAGCGGCACGCCGGCGGCGGGCGCGCGCAGGGCCAGCCGCAGCACGAAGTTGCCGCCCAGCGAATAGCCGGCCGCCACCAGCGGCAGCCCCGGCCAGCGCCGCGCGATATCGCCAGTGGCCTGCACCACTTCGTCGATGCGGTTGGAATGGAAAATGCCGGGATTGAGGTGATGGGTGTTGCCGTGGTCGCGGAAGTTCAGCCGCACCACGTCGAACCCTTCTTCGATCATGCGCGCGGCCGCCATGCGCATGTAGCTGGATTCGGCGCTGCCTTCCCAGCCGTGCAGCAGCAGGGCCATGCCCTTGGGCTCGCGCCCTTCGATGTAGTTGTGCCAGCCCTGCAGGCGCACGCCATCGCCGCCGTCCAGGATCAGTTCTTCACTGACCGCACCGGTGGCGGCCAGCAGCAGCAGGCCGCGCTGCAGGCGCATGCGGCTGGAACTGAGCATGGACTGCAGGTGCGGGTTGCGCAGCCAGCGCGGCGGCTGGTAATCGGCCGCAGTGAGCATCGGCGGCACAGCCGACAGGGACGGTGGCGGGTCTATGGCCACCGCCGCCTTACGCCGTTTCCATGGCCGCGACGATGCGCGCGCGCGAGGTTTCGGCGATGCGCCGGCGGCCTTCCAGGTCCTGCGCACCGATCGGCGCCAGGAAATGCACTTCCGCGCGCCGCGCCGGTTCACCCAGCAGGCGCAGGAAGTTGGCGAAGAAACTTTCGCCGGGGCCGAATGCCACGATGGTCTGCGCGTTGCCGTGTGCGCCGTAGATCAGCGCCACCGGCTGCACCGGCACGCCGGTTTCGACCGCGGCCTGGAAGATGCGCGCGTGGAACGGACCCACTTCGTGGCCGCCACGGGTACGCCCTTCCGGGAACACACCCACGCCCTTGCCTTCGCGCAGGCGCTCGGCCATCACCTGCATCACGCCACCGAGCGATTCGGTGTTGCCGCGCTGGTGGAAGATGGTCTGGCCACGCGCGGCCAGCCAACCCACCACCGGCCAACTGGCGATTTCGCGCTTGGCCACGAAGCCCATCATGCGCTGGCTGTGCAGAATGCTGATATCGACCCAGCTGACGTGGTTGGCGACGAACAGCACGGCGCCGGGCAACGGCTCGCCCACCCGTGACAGGCGGAAGCCGAAGATCCACATCAGGCCGCCCTGCCACAGGTTCACCACCTTGGCGCCCAGCCGGACCTGGCCGACACGGATATCGGCCCACGGCGGAAGCATGCCGATCAGGGTCAGCGGCAGGAACACGAAGATATGGACCAACAGCAGCGGTACGCGGTACAGGTAACGGCACACACGCGCCACGCCGCCGCGGGGGGCCGGGGTGGGGGAAGTCATCCGCGAACGATACCGGAGGGCTGCCATCGCTGCCAGCCGATTTCGGCCATAAGTCCTATTGACGGGGGCCATGGGCAGGAACACGGTGTCCTGTTGACGGCGCCGTATGGCGGTGGGGTCGGGCTTGCTCGACGGCTTCTGGCGCGGAATCAACCGGGCCGCGAAGGGCAGTCGAGCAAGCTCGACTCTACAGTCGCGCGCGCGGCCGCCACTGCCCGCAATGCGCCGGCACCAGTTGCAGGTCATCCACCTGCCGGCCGACGTGCTGCAGGCGCTGCAGGGTCTGGCGGTAGGCGCCGGTGTGGCCCAGCAGCGCCGTGACCAGGCGTGGCGGCGGCACGCCATCGGCGATGGCACCACTGGACCACGCCGCGTCGGCCACCAGGAACACCGGGCGGCCGTCGACCCCTTCAAACAGCAGCCCGTGCTGGCCCACCGCGTGGCCGGGCAGCGGTACTGCCAGCAGGCTGCCATCGCCGAGCACGTCGCGCCCCTTGCCGAAGGCGGCGAACGCAGCCGGCAGGTCCATTTCCGGCAGTTCTTCCAGCCAGCGCATGCGCGGGGCGGCATCGCGGGTCAGTGCGGGCAGCAGGCCCACGCTGAGCGCGCGCAGGCGGCCGCGTGCGGCCTGGTCCTGCCAGGCGGCGCGCGAACACAGCAGCGGCACGCCGGGAAAATCGAGTACGCCACCAACGTGGTCGCCATGCAGGTGCGACAGCACCACCTGGTGGATCTGATCGGTGCCGATGCCGCGCTGCTGCAGTTGTGCGCGCACGCTCTGGCCGGGGGCCAGGTGCACCGGCGTAACCCACCGGTACAGGCGCTCGGGAAAGCGCGCAGTGGCCTGCAGGAAGGCGTCGGAATAGCCGGTGTCGAACAACAGGTAGCCGCGCTGCGGGTGGCGCAGCAGTGCCACCAGCGCGGGGAATTCGCAGCGATGCCAGCTGGCCCCCTGGCGCACCGCCCGCTGCCGGTGCACGCAGTGGCCCGCTTCCAGCAGTTCCCACTCAAAGCGCACCATCGCGCCCTCCGCTGCGGTGCCAGTGGTCAGCGAACTGCTGCAATGCGGCCTGCACGCCCACCTGCGGCTGGTAGCCCAGATCACGCCGTGCGGCGCTGATATCCAGGGTCTGCGAATAGCCCAGCACGCCCACGCCGTAGCGGGTCAGGCGTGGTTCGGGACAGCCCGGGCGCAGCCGGGCCAGCGTCTCGGCGACGCCGGCGGCAGCCAGCGCGACGCGGCGCGGCACATTGCGCAGTTGCACCTGCAGCCCCATCGCCTGGAACAGCCCCTGGACCAGCGCGCGTACGGCCACCGGTTCGCCGGCGCTGATGTTGTAGGCGCGACCGGCGCATGCGTGGCCGGCGTGCAGGGCGCAACGCACCGCCTGCACGGCATCGTCCACCGGGGTCACGTCGATCATCGCGCGGCCCGCATGGATCAACGGGAAGCGGCCAGCGGCGGCCACGGCCAGCAGGCGCGGCAGGATGGCGCGGTCGCCCGGCCCGAACACCGCGCGCGGGCGCAGCACCACCGTGTGCAGGCCCTGCCCTGCGGCGCTGGCCACGGCCTGTTCCGATTCCCACTTACTGCGCGCGTAGTCGGTGATCCAGCGCGCCGGCGGCTGGAACGCTTCGCCCACGTTGTACTGGTCGGCGAAGCGGAAATAGATGCTGGGCGAGCCCAGATGGACGAAGCGGTCCACGCCCGCCGCCTGTGCTGCCTGCAGCAGGCGCTGGGTGACCAGCACATTGGCACGCTGGAAGTCTGCCGCCGGGCCCCACGGCTGGGACAACGCCGCGCAGTGCACCACGGCCTGGCAGCCCTGCAGCAGGGGCTGCAGCGGCGCCTGCGCCAGATCGCCGGGCCAGGCTTCGATGCCGTCCAGTGCAAGCGGCTGCAGGCGGGCCAGATCGCGGCCACTGGCGCGTACCTGCCAGCCGTCGCGGGCCAGCGCGCGTGCCACGTGCTGGCCGATGAAACCGCTGGCGCCGGTAACCAGGACGCGCGCCATCAGTAGCGCAGCACCGCGCCGCCCAGGGCCAGGCCGGCCCCGGTACCGATCAGCAGGGCGTGCCCGCCGCGCACCAGGCGGCCATCGAGCAGGGCCTGGTGCAGGGCCATCGGCAGCGATGCCGCCAACTGGTTGCCGTGCTCGGCCAGGATGCGCACCAGCCGCTGCGGCGGCAGGCCCAGCACGCGCTGCAGGTGGTCCAGGGCCTGGCCGCTGGCCTGGTGCGGCACGATCACATCGCAGCCCTGCAGGTCGATGCCGGCGCTGGCCAGCAGGTCCTGCAGGAAACCTGGAAGGCGCCGCGCCGCCTCGCGGTACAGCGCGCGGCCCTGCATCTGGAAGTAGTGCGCGGCACGGTACGCCTCGGGCGCATCGTGCAGGCGCATGCCGGTGCCGCAGGTCGGCACCTGGCACAACGCTGCACCATCGCCGTAACTGCGCAGGCGCGTGGCCAGCAGGGCCGATGCCTGGTCGTCGCTGGCACGTTCGACCAGCACCGCCACGGCGCCATCGCCGAACAAGGGCGCGGTCAACGGGTCATCGGGGTCGAGCCCGGCGCTGGGAATATCACTGCACACGATCAGCACGCGCCGGTAGCGCTGCAGCGCCAGCAGGCTGCCGGCCATTTCCAGCGCCACCACGAAGCCCAGGCAGGTGGCATTCACGTCGAACGAAGGCACACCGCTGTCGCCCAGCCCCAGCGCACGCTGGATCAGCACGGCCTGGCAGGGAATGGCCTGTTCCATCACCCCGCACGCGGAAATGATGCAGTCGATGTCGCCCAGCCCCAGCCCGGCCCGCTGCAGCGCATCGCGCGCGGCCTGCGCACCCATCCACGACGCACGCTCGTCTGCCTCGGCATGGGCGCGGCTGGCCACGCCACTGTGGCGTTCGACCCAGCCTGCCGGCTTGTTCCAGCGCTGGTCGAACACGGTCGAGGCGATGCGCCGGCGCGGCAGCCAGGCGCCGCTGGACACGATGCGCAGCGGCAAGGCTGCGCTGGAAGGCACCGCGGCCACCGGGTTCAGCCGTGGCCTGCTGCAACCACCGCCAGGGTCAGCCGGGACACACACACCAGCTTGCCCTGCTCGTCTTCAATGCGGATTTCCCACAGCTGGGTGCTGCGGCCCACGTGCAGCGCACGCGCCGTGCCGGTGACCGTGCCCGAGCGCACTGCGCGCACGTGGTTGGCGTTGATTTCCAGGCCCACGCAGATCTGCTTGGCGGTATCCACGCACAGGTTGCCGGCGCTGCTGCCCAGGGTTTCGGCCAGCACCACCGAAGCGCCACCGTGCAGGATGCCGTACGGCTGGCGGGTGCGTTCGTCCACCGGCATGGTGGCCTGCAGCCAGTCCTCACCGGCGGCGCTGAAGACGATGCCCAGCGACTGGATGGCGGTGTTGCGGCTGAGCGCATTGAGCTGGTCGATCGAGACGGCTTCGCGGAACACCTGCGGCATGGGGCACCTTCAGAGAATGGGAACGAGACCGGCGCCGAATGCGGTCAGCATGCGCACCAGCAACCACTTCGGGCCGACGTTGACTTCCGGGAAGTCACCCACGGCCACGTAACACGTATGGAAATCCGGGCTCTGCCGCGGCAACGGCTGCGGGCAGTCGGGGCCGGGCTGGAACTCGTAGTCGGTGGCATAGCGCCACGGCCAGAAATCGAGGATCGGCAAGGCTTCGGAGGCCTTGCCCACGCTGTAGTTCAGCCCGGACAACACCGGCGGCTTGCTGCGCGGCGCCACCGTCCACGCGTTCTGCGGGTGGGTGTCGCGCAGGATGCTCTGCGCCAGCTGTTCGGCGAACACCGGATCGTCGATGATCACCGCGCCTTCGGTGTTGTAGTTCTCGCTGCGCGGATCGAAGTTGTGGGTACCGACCACGCCGATGCGGCGGTCGACCACCAGCGACTTGGCGTGCAGGCCCATGCGTGCGCCCTTGCGGGTCACGGGCAGGGGCTTGTTCACGGCCTTGCTGCCCAGGAACGAGGGGCGTGTTTCGGTACGCAGCAGGCGGGTTTCCACCTCGCTGCCGGCGGCGCGACGGCGCGCACGGCCGTTTTCGTAGGCACTGCCCAGACGCGGATTGACCCGGCGCACCGGCTCGCTGTCCGCCTGCGGCGCCGGCGGCGCATCGTTGCCGCCGGCATTGCTGCCAGCCGCGCTGCCACCGATCAGGCTGCTGCGCCCGCTCGCTTCAGTGCCCGTGCCGGCAATCGGGTCGGGCAGCAGGTTGCGGTAGTCCACCGGCGCGTCCAGCGGGAACGGCTTGTATTCGAAGATGTTGAAGCCCAGTTCGCGCATGTTGCGCCGCTTGTACTTGTACGACAGCGCATAGACGATGGGGTTGTCGGTGGCGGCCAGGCTGTTGCTGGACACCACGATGCGCGGTGGCTCGGGCCGCTTGCGCAGGTCGCGGAACAGCGCCTGCGCCGGCTTGGACAGCACCAGGTACGGGGTCTGCAGGATCACTTCCTTCTGCGCACCGGCAATCAGGCTGTCCAGCTGCGGTTCGGTCACGTGCTGGCCGGCCAGGGGTGCATCGGCGCGCTCGCGGCGGTGCTTGCGCGGCAGGTCGGCCACGTAGCGCACCGAGGCCACCGGCAGTGCGGTGTCCACGAAACTGCGGGTGATGAAGCCCTGGTCGTTGGCCTCCTCACTGACCCGCTCCACCCGTTCGGGGCGGCGGAACTGCGCTGGCGGCAGCGCCGGCACGCCCTCGTTGAGCAGGGTGCGGCCCACATCGTTCAGACGCTCGGCCGGCACGCTGCGCGGGGCACGCCAGAACGCATCGAAGTTGGCGGCCATGGCGCGCGCTTCGGGGCCGGCAATCAGAACATCGCGGTCGCGGAAGTTGTATTCGCGGTCCCAGTCGTAATAGTCGTCCTGGTAGTTGCGCCCGCCCACCACACCAATGGCATCGTCGATCACCAGCAGCTTGTTGTGCATGCGCTGGTTGAAGCGGCGGAAGCAGCACAGCACGCTACCGGCGTAGTCGAAGTAGTTCAGCCGCGCCTTGCCGAAGGTCGGGTTGTACACCCGCAGCTGGAAGTTCTGGTGGGCCCCTGACAGCGCGCCCAGGATCTGCAGGTCGGAGATGGCCGACAGCTGGTCGATCAGCACCCGCACCTTCACCCCGCGCCGGGCGGCGGCCAGCAGTTCGTCGATGACCAGGCGCGCACTGTCGTCCTTGTCGAAGATGTAGGTCTGCAGGTCGATGCTGCGGGTGGCGCTGCGCATCAGGTTCAGGCGCGCCACCAGCGCACCTTCGCCCTCGTCCAGCAGGGTGGCGTAGTGCCGCGGCTGGGTATCGGTGGATTCGCTGAAGGCACGGCCGGCCAGGGCGCGCAGCGGTGAATCCTGCGCGCAGCGGTCGGCCCGCTGGCAATCGACCTGGGCCGAGCGCGCCTGCACGGCGATGGCCTCGGCACGGTCACGCTGGGCGTGCGACAACGACGCACACCCGCTGCCCAGCAACACCGTTGCCAGCGCTACCACGCGCAACAGGAAATTCACGGTTTGGACGCCTCGCTCAGGCGCGCGCGCAATACGAAAGTCACTCGGTCACTCAAGGCAAGCTGCCAGCTGTCCATGCCGTACCGGCCTCGTTGCACGGTACCGCGGCTGACGACATCGCAATCATAGCCGGGTCGGCCACATTCCGCCTTCTCTACCTGCAGCGATTCAGGATGGCTGACGCCGCGCAGGGTCAGCCGGCCCTGGATCTCACCGCCACGTTCGACCGTTTCCGGCCAATACGGCAGCGAGTCGAATTCGACGAAGGGATAGCGCCCGGCATCGAAGAATTCGGGCCCGCGCATCCAGCCGGTGTAGCGTTCCTTGCCGGGAATTTCCACGGTGCGGGTGAACATCTTCAGGTGCACCTGGTGGCGACCGTCGGACAGCACCTCCACCCGCCCTTCGAAATGCGGAAACACGCCTTCGATGCGCTGGCCCAGCCGCGAGCGCACCTCGAAGCCGATCTGCGAGCGTTCCAGGTCCAGCAGCATCGTGCGCCGGGCTTCGCTCACCACCGGCGGCAGGGAGGTGGGGGTAGAGGGCGCCGGCACCCCGGCCCAGGCTGCGCCGGGGAGCAGCAGCCAGGCCAGCAGGCAGCGGCCCGGCAACGCCAGGCTCATGGCTTCACGGCCACCAGAACGCGTTCAAGCTGGCCACACCGGGCTCGATGCTGGCCTCGCGGGGGAAGCCCAGCACCGCCACGCCCGCCGGCGGCATGCCCCGGTAGTCGCTGCTGGTGCCTTCGGTCATCAGGGCCACCAGCCGTTCCAGGCCCGGGTTGTGGCCAACGATCAGCAGCCGGTCCAGGTCGCGGCGGTCATCGACCAGCGCCGCCAGGGTGCCGGGGGTGGCCTCGTAGACACTGTCTTCCAGACGCTTTTCGACATAGCCGATGGCCGCCATCACCGCTTCCAGCGTTTCGCGGGTGCGCCGCGCCGGCGAGCACAGCACACAGTCGGGCAGCAGGTTGTTGTCCTTCAGCCACTTGCCGGCAGCTTCGGCCTCGGCCAGCCCCACCGGCGACAACGGTCGGTCAAGGTCAGCCTGGCCAGGGGTGGCCGGTTCGGCATGGGCATGGCGCAGCAGGATCAGTTCACGCATTGCAGTTTTCCATTGGCCTACGGGAGTGACACAGGAAGGAAGAACACCAGCCTTACAGCTTCAGCCAGGCCAGCAGCGGTTCCCAGTCGGCCTGGTGCTCGCGCACCTGCGCCGAACGGTAGTCGAACAGACTGCGGCCCAGGCCGGTCATGACCACATAACTCTGGCTGTCGCGCAGCTGCGTGACTACCGGGTAGGGCCATTCGGCCAGCATCTGCAAGGCCTGCTGCGAGGTCTGGGTCCACGGCTTGGTACGGTTCAGCACCAGCCCCACCGGCAGCTTGCGGCTGTGTACGCGCGGGTTGCCGGCCAGGCTGTTGAGGAAGCCGACGATGGCCTCGATGTCCAGCGCCGACGGCAGCACCGGCACCACCACGGCATCGGCGGCATCGAGGAAATGGGGGATATCGTCGGCCAGCGCGCCGGCCGGTGCGTCGATGATGACGGTATCGGTGCCGTCGGGCAGCTTCTGCGCCCACTGCTTCTTGCGGTACACATCGATCGGCAGCACCGCGCTTTCCAGCCCGGCCCGGCGCTGGGCCCAGCGCGTGCTGGAGCCCTGCGGGTCGGCATCGGCGATCACCGTGGCCTTGCCCTGCAATGCCGCGTATGCGGCCAGGTGGGTGGCGACGGTGGTCTTGCCCACCCCGCCCTTGGAACCGGCCACCAGGATCGTCTTCATGCCAGCCTCGCTTCCGGGTATGTGCCCCGAGCGTACACCGGCGCCCGTGACGGAAGGTAGCGCTGTGCTGAACCCCGGCCCGGCCTTTGCTATCGTGGCGCCCCCGAAGGATCGAACCCGCATGAGCGAACTGCAGGACCTGAGCGCGCTGATCCGCGCCAACACGCCCCTGATCGTGATCGAGACCCAGGATGAGGGTCGCATCGTCGAACTGTTCCGGCAGACGCTGATGCATGTCTGGCGTGCCCTGCACCGCTGGTCCATCACCGAGGGCCTGCGCCGCATCGACCTGGAACGCGAGGACGAGGCGGTGGGGCCGCCGGATGCCAGTGCGGCGCTGCAGATGATCCGCCAGGCCGAACAGCGCGGCATCTACCTGCTGCTCGATTTCCACCCCTACCTGGGCTATGCCAGCCACCAGCGGGCGTTGCGCGACCTGATCCAGCGCCGCCACAGCCAGCCGCACGTGCTGGTGCTGATCGGCGCGAAAGTGGAACTGCCGGCCGAGCTGGAAGCCCTGGCGGTGCGCTTCAACCCGCGCCTGCCCGACGCCAACGCGCTGCTGAAGATGCTGCGCGAGGAGGCCGACGCCTACGCCCGCGAACACGGCGGCCGCCGCGTGGAAGTGGACAGCGAGGCGGTGAAGAAGATCCTGAAGAACCTGCAGGGGCTGAGTCTGGTCGATGCCCGGCGCATTGCCCGGCAGCTGATCTATGCCGACGGCGCGCTGCGCGACGACGACCTGCCGCAGCTGGCGCGACTGAAGTTCGAGCTGCTGAACCGCAGCGGCCACCTGTTCTTCGAACACGACAGTGCGCGCTTCGGCGAGGTGGCTGGTGCCAACCGGCTCAAGCGCTGGATCAACCAGCGCCGGGTGGCCTTCATTGCCGGGTCTGCGCCGGCCGGCCTGGACCCGCCGCGCGGCATGCTGCTGCTGGGCGTGCAGGGCTGTGGCAAATCGATGCTGGCCAAGGCCACCGCCGCCGGCTTCGGCGTGCCGCTGCTGCGCCTGGACGTGGGCGCGCTGTACAACAAGTACCACGGCGAAACCGAGGCCAACCTGCGCCAGGCGCTGGCCTCGGCCGAGCAGCTGGCGCCGTGCGTGCTGTGGATGGATGAAATCGAGAAGGGCCTGGCCAGTGGCGGCGAGGACGGCGGCGTGTCGCGCCGCGTGCTGGGCTACCTGCTGACCTGGATGGCCGAGCGCAAGGCCCCGGTGTTCATCGTGGCCACCGCCAACCAGGTGCATGAACTGCCGGCCGAGCTGCTGCGCAAGGGCCGTTTCGACGAGATCTTCTTTGTCGACCTGCCCGCGCCGGATGTGCGCGTGGAACTGCTGCGCCTGCACCTGGGCCGACGCCAGTTGAATCCCGATGATTTCGCGTTGCCGGCGCTGGCCGCGGCCGCGAACGGGTTCTCGGGTGCCGAGATCGAGCAGGCGATCGTGGCCGGCCTGTATTCGGCCCATGCCGAGGGCCGTCCGCTGGATACCGAGCTGCTGATGACCGAACTGCGGGCCACGCGCCCGCTGTCGGTGCTGATGGCCGAACAGGTGGCGGCATTGCGCGAATGGGCGTCGGGTCGGACGGTGTCTGCGGACGACTGAAGGTTATCGGCCAACGGCGCAGCCCCTCGTGGCTGGCGGTGGGTAAAGTCGAGTGTTAGTCGACTGCAACAGCCGTGCTTGGCCGGGCGGGTTGGGTTCGCGGGGGACGCCGTGAATCCTTCCCTGGGGGCTTAGCCGCGCCATCCATGGCGCGGATACCCCCGCGAACCCGCCCCGACCGGCCTCTGACAGATTCCGGGCGCGTCCTGCCACGGCAATGCAAAGAAAATCAAAACCCACAGCAGGGCGCTGAGGCAGAATCGGGTTTTCGGATTGAGACCTGCGCATGCACCCCATCGAAAGCGAACGCCTGCGCCTGCGCGCCCTCGAGCCGGATCGCGATGCGGCGCCGATGCTGGCGCTGCTCAACGATCCCGGCTTCCTGCGCTTCATCGGTGACCGCAACGTGCGCAGTGAGGAACAGGCGCGCGAGTACATCGCGCTGCGGGTGCTGCACAGCTATGCGTTGAACGGGTTCGGCATGTACGCCATCGAGCGGCTGTCCGATGGCGCCTGGCTGGGCAATGCCGGTCTGGTGCGGCGCGATGGCCTGCCGGGGCCGGATATCGGCTATGCGGTGCTGGCGGCGTTCGGCGGCCAGGGCTATGCCAGCGAGGCAGCGCGGGCGGTGTTCGCACATGCGCGTGCGGAGCTGGGCATCGAGGATCTGTACGGCATCACCGACCTGGACAACGTGGCCTCCGGGCGCATCCTGCTGGGCCTGGGCATGCAGGAACGCGGGGTGATCCAGCTGCCGGGCGTGGACGCGGCCAGCCGCTTGTATGCCACACCGGGCGCTGCGGCGGTTCAACAGCCAGCATGAGCCAGTGGAGTAAGGTGCAGGTCTGTTTTCCTGCACGGATGCTCCGATGCTGATCAACGCGTACTCCACCCTCGGCCACGTACTGGCACCGCCACCACAGGCTGACGCTGCCAACGTCCGTGGTCTTGATGACCCCGCACTGGCGCCGCACCTGGGCGGCTTCGTCAACTACGTGCTGGGCCATGGCGACGGCCAGATGACCGCCGCGCGCTATCACCTGATGCGGCACGTGCAGCGCGTGCGCCAGCACTACCTGTTCGAGCTGGCCGAAGCCGATCTTGGGGCGCTGCAGCCTTGGCTGCTCCAGGCCAACGCGGTGTGCTTCCTGGAAGATGGCAGCGTCCGCGATCCGGCCGGCAAGGTGCTGTTGGGTGACGCGCTCGATCCGCAGGCGCAGGTGCCCTATCCAGTCGACGCCGAGCAGCGCCGGGCGCGCAGCCAGCAGCAGCTGCAGGCCCACGCGCTGCATGCCCCGCCGTCATTGCCACCCGTGGTGGGCGCGGCCGAGGCACAGCTGCGCGCGCCTGCCCAGGTCTGGGCCAGAGCGCAGGCGCTGCTGGCGTGTGCGCTGCGCGCCGAGGCGCTGCAGGCCGGTGACCCACCGTTGAGCCTGGCCGAGTTGGCCGAGCGCCTGCCGGCCCTGCCCGAGGCCTTGAGCCCGGCCGAGGCCGCCTTCATCGAGCACGGGGACGCCGAGGCTGCTCTGCCGTTCGGCTGGCGCTACGAGAGCCTGGCCGTGCTGCTGTGGGCGCTGGGCCTGTCCGAGGTGTTGCCGTGGCCGCAGGCGACCTGTGCCGTGCCGGATGTGGTGGGCGCCTTGCTGCAGAAGGCTGACAGTGGCAGCGAACCTGCAACCCTGCGCGACACCGCCGAGCTGCTGGATGCGCTGGATCTGCACTACCGCCTGCATTGGGCTGCGCGCGAGGCCCAGCGCCAGGGTGCACCGATGCCCGGTGCGCTGGAGGGCGGTGTGATCTACGAGCGCCACTACGCGCTGAACTGGTTGTTCTGCTTTGAACAGGCCGACTGGGACGACGTGGATACGCCGACCTGAGTCTGCAGGGCGAGGGCGGTCAGGCCGCCCCCGCCGGAACCCACTCAGCCGCGCAGTTCTGCCAGCTGCGCCTGCAGTTCTGCCACGGTGGCTTCCAGCTGCTCCACCCGGGCCAGCAGGTCCGGGTCGGCGCCGGCGGGACTGCCGCCACCGCCGCTGCTGGCGTACTTCGCGGCCAGCGCCGCGCCGTCCACCTCACCGCACAGCAGGTGCATGTAGCGGTCTTCGCGCTGGCCGCTGGCGCGCGGCAGGACCAGCAGCAGGCCACGCTGCTGCAGGCGTTCGATGGCATGCCGGGCCTCGTCGGTGTCGGCGAAACGGTGCAGGCGCTCGCTGCGCGTCACCAGTTCACCCAGGGTCTGCGGCCCGCGCAACAGCAGCATTGCCAGCAACACGGTCTGCTGGCGGGTCAGGTCCAGCGCGGCCTGCAGGCGGTGCTCGTAGCGGTCGGCGCGCGAAGAGAAGTGCTGGCGGGCCAGGCCCAGCGTCTCCAGCTGGCGCAGGGCGTGCTGCACGCTGCCGGCATCGACGTTCATCACCGGCTCGCGGGCGGTCTTCTGGTTGGCCGCCGACTGCGCAGCATTCACTGTCAGCGGATAGGTGTCCGGCGTGGTCGCCTCCTTCTCCACCAGGCAGCCCAGCAGGCGGGCCTGGACGGCGTCGAGCAGGGGAACGTCGGGGGTCGGGGCGGAATCGGTCATGGCAGCCTGCAGCACGCAACGGGTGAACCGGGAAGCATAACGGCCCCGGTGGCGTCTTTGCCGGTAAAATGGGCCGGTATATCTGAATGCCGGTGAATCCTGATGCGTCGTCCCGTTGCCCTGTCCCTGAGCCTGCTCGCCACTGCGGCGCTCGGCCTGTCCGCCTGCAAGCGCGTGGATGCGCCCGCCGCTGAAGCCGCCGCCCCGGAGGCTGCGGCCGCCACTGCCAAGGCAGAAGGCGCGCCCGATGCCACCGCCAACGACAACCTCAATGCGGTGCTGTGGATGCAGCGTGCGCAGGAATACAAGGCGATCACCGAGCAGACCTACCGCGCCGCCGCCGACCACCTGGACGTGGCGTTGAAGGAAGCCCATTGGGACGCCCTGGTGCCGGAAGAGCGCGGCAACGATGCCAAGGGCCTGAAGCCGGCGGTGGTGCTCGACCTGGATGAAACCGTGCTGGACAACTCGCCCTACCAGGCGCGCCTGGTGCGCGATGGCAAGGAATACGACGAGCTGAGCTGGGACCAGTGGGTGGCCGAAAAGAAGGCCAAGGCCATTCCCGGCGTTGTCGATTTCGCCAAGGCCGCCAACGCCAAGGGCGTGACCCTGCTGTACATCTCCAACCGCGCCGTGCACCTGAAGGACGCGACCCTGGCCAACCTGCGCGAGCAGGGCCTGCCGGTGGCCGATGACAGCGTGTTCCTGGGCCTGGGCACCGTGGTGGAAGGCTGCGAGCAGGCCGGCAGCGAGAAGAACTGCCGCCGCCGCCTGGCCGGGCAGAAGTACCGCGTGCTGATGCAGTTCGGCGACCAGCTGGGCGATTTCGTCGAAGTGACCGCCAACACCAACGAAGGCCGTGACGCGCTGCTGCAGCAGTACCACGACTGGTTCGGCGAGCGCTGGTGGATGCTGCCGAACCCGACCTACGGCGGTTTCGAGCCGGCCCAGTTCAACAACGATTACAGCCAGTCGCGCCAGGCCCGCCATGATGCCAAGCGCGCCGCGCTGGACTACGCACCGTGAGCCGCGCACCCCTGCCGCTGCGCGCTGACGAGCGCCTGATCTTCGCCCTGGACGTGCCCGACCGCGTGCAGGCGCTGGAGTGGGTGGACCGCTTGGGCGACAGCGTGGCGTTCTACAAGATCGGCATGGAACTGCTGGCCTCCGGCGAGTACTTCCAGGTGCTCGACGAACTGGCCCGCCGCGACAAGCGCGTGTTCGTCGACCTGAAGTTCTTCGATATTCCGGCCACCGCCGCTGCGGTGATCAAGCGCCTGTCGCAGTGGCCGGTCAGCTACGCCACCATCCACGGTTGGCACCCGGCCATGATGGAAGCCTGCGCGGCCGCCAACAGCAGCGACATGCGCCTGCTGGCGGTGACCGTGCTGACCTCGATGGGCCGTGCGGACCTGGCGCAGATGGGTATCGACCGCGAACCGGTGGACGTGGTGGTCGAGCGCGCGCTGGCCGCCCAGGCAGCCGGCATCGACGGGGTGATCGCCTCAGGCCAGGAAGCCGGTCCGATCCGCGCCGCCACCGGTGCCGGGTTCTCGATCGTCTGCCCGGGCATCCGTCCTGGTGGCCCGGTCGGTGATGACCAGAAGCGCACGGTGGGCGTGGCCCAGGCCTTCGCCGACGGCGCCGACGCCATCGTGGTCGGCCGCCCGATCCGGCTGGCGGCCAATCCGCAGGCAGCCGCACGTGCCATCCAGCAGGAAATCGTGGCGGCTCTGGCTGCCCGCTGAGCCTGCCGGCGACCTGACGCACGGCCGCACCCCGAACGCCATCCCACCCACCGTGGGATGGCGTTCGCAGTTGCGCGGATGAGCCTGTCGCAAGCATCCCCAGCGGCGAAAACTGTGCGCGGGTCGGCGCAACGGCGCGCTCCTGTGCTTCCCAATCGGTGAACCGGCATGGCCTCTGCCTGCCGGCCCACTCACGATGAAGGGAGTACACCTACATGGATCGCAATACCCTGTTCCTGCTGGCCGGCCTGCTCGCCGCGTCCAGCACCGCCAGCGCAGCGCCGGCGCCACGCGAAACGCCGCGCATCATCGGCGGCGAAAGCGCCCAGCCGGGCCAGTACCCGTTCATGGTCAGCCTGCAGGGGCTGTCCTACGGCGATACCGACTACGACCGTCACTTCTGCGGCGGCACGCTGATCTCACCGTCCTGGGTCCTGACCGCCGCCCATTGCGTGCAGGGCGCACAGCCGGCTGCGCTGGCGGTGCTGGGCGGCGCCACGGCGCTGTCCACCGAAGCCAGCCCGCGGCCCTCGAACGTGCGCGCCCTGCACGTGCACCCGGCGTTCAACAGCGGCAGCGCGCTGGAACACGACGTGGCCCTGATCCAGCTGGACGCGCCGCTGGCCGACGCCGAGCCCGTGCAGTTGCGGCTGCGCCCGGATGCCAGCTACCTCAAGCCCGGCCGCGATTTCACCGTAATCGGCTGGGGCACCACCGAAAGCGGCGCCGATGCCTTCCCCACCCACCTGCAGACCGTGCAGGTGCCGTTCGTGCCCTTCGCCGAGTGCCAGCAGGCCTACGCCGGCGAGCTGTCGCGCGGCAAGGTCATCTGTGCCGGCCGCGAAGGCATGGACAGCTGCCAGGGCGATTCCGGCGGGCCGTTGCTGCTGCGCCTGCGCGAAGGCTGGACCCAGTTCGGCATCGTCAGCTGGGGCGAGGGCTGCGCGCTGGCCGGCTATCCCGGCATTTATGCCCGAATCGCCGAAAAACATGCCGTGGATTTCATCGAAGCGGTGTGGCAGAAGGATTGAGTCAATAAAATCAATTATTTAACTTGTGTTACATGAAGTATTGCCTGAGCTTGAAGGTCGGCGTAGCATCGCCGCCATCCGGCTTCGTGCCGGAACTGTGCGACACCTTGTCCTCCGGCCTTGTGCCGGCTTGAAGAGCCTGCGATCCCCGTGATCCGGGCTCTTTTTTTTGTGTGCCTGCGCAGTGGGGTCAGCGCCCTTCTGCCGGGCCGCAGAAGGGATCCGACCCCGGGCTGTGCGGGAAACCGTGACCGTGCGGCTTGCCGCTGTCACCTCGCAGGCCGCAAGATGCGGACCGGTCCGGGGAGTCCGAATGCATGAGCGTGGCAAGGGCAGTGCAAACAAGGTCTGCGCGTTACGGGGGGCTGTTGGCCGTGCTGCTGCTGGCGGTGGCCGCCTGCCGCCAGTCCAGCCCAGATGCCGTCGCGCCTGCCGCTGAGCCGGTCGCTGCAGTACAGGCCATGGCCCAGCGCCTGGCCGAAGATGATCTGGTGGGCTACGCCAGGCTGGCCGTACCGCCCAGCCAGTACCAGCGGCTGCAGCAGGCCTGGGACGAAGGCCACAGCCAGTGGCCGCTGACCGAACTGCCGCTGGGTGACCAGTTGCTGCCGATGCTGTCGGCCCTGCGCGAACCCGAAGCCGGCAGCCGCCTGCAGCGCAGCTTCGACCGCCAGCTGGCCGGCCAGGCCAGCGCGGTGCGCCAGGCCGCGCAGTCGATGGGCAACTTCGGGGTGCAGTACCTGCAGCACCAGAAGGGCTACACGCCCAGCCAGCAGGCGCACTACGTGCAACTGGTGCAGACCCTGGCCCTGTGGGCGCAGGGCGCTCCGATCAGCGACCGTGCGCGCGCGCGCAGCACCATCAGCGCGCTGGTCGGTGCCGCCGGCAAGGTCGGCTTCGGCGATGAAGAGGGCCTGCGTGCGGCCGGCATGGAAGGCAGCCTGCAGCAGCTGGCGCCGTTCATCCACACCCTGAAGGCCGTGCTGGCCAGCTACGGGCTGGGCGTGGACGAAGCGCTGCGCAGCCTGCAGGGTGAGCTGTTGTCGGTACAGGGCGACAACGCCCTCGTCCGCATGACCTACGAACTGGCCGGCAGCACCCTGACCCTGCAGTTGCCGCTCAGCCGTCGCGAAGGCCACTGGTACCTGACCCGTACCCTGGCCGATACCGACGCCCTGCTGCGCCAGGCCGATGCCGCGCGCGCGGCCGCCGCACCGGCACCCCCAGCGGCCCCGGACGCGGCCGGGGAAGCGGCAACACCGCCGCCTAAGCCATAATGGCGCCGATGTCGAAACAGAACCCGCTGCCGTTCCCCGGCGAAGAATCCCAGACGACGCCCGCCGATGCAGTGCCGGCGTCCCCCTCGACCGGCACCGGCCCCAACCCGGTACCGCCGCCTGCGGCTGCGCGTGCCGCGGGCCGCCGCCCGTTGTGGGCGCGGCTGCTGGGCCGGCTGGTGGAACCGTGGCTGTCGCTGAAGATCGAACCGGAAGACCCGGGCCAGTACAACGACGGCCGCCCGGTGGTCTACGTGCTGGAAGACTACGGCCTGTCCAACGCGCTGATCCTGGACAAGGCCTGCCGCCAGGCCGGTCTGCCGTCGCCGCTGGTGCCGCTGGCCGGTGACCCCACCGGCCGCAAGCGCGCCTACCTGGCGCTGTCGCGGCGCAGCTCCAGCAATTCGCTCATTCCCGAGCAGCGCGGCGCCAAGACCCATTCCGATTCGCTGGCCAAGGTGCTGCAGGCGCACCGCGTGCGCGACGATCTGGACGTGCACCTGGTGCCGGTCTCGATCTTCGTCGGCCGCGCGCCGGACAAGCAGAGCGGCTGGTTCGCGGTGCTGTTCTCGGAAAACTGGGCGCTGGTCGGCCGCTTCCGCCGCCTGCTGGGCCTGCTGCTGAACGGCCGCAGCACCATCGTGCGCTTCGCCCCGCCGATCTCGCTGCGTTCCACCGTTGACGAGGGCCTGGAGCCCGAGCGCACGGTGCGCAAGCTGCAGCGCGTGCTGCGTACCCACTTCCGCCGCATCCGTGAATCGGTGATCGGCCCGGATCTTTCCACCCGCCGCCTGCTGGTGGACCAGGTGCTGGCCGCCGAACCGGTGCGCGAGGCCATCGCAGCCCAGGCCAAGCGCGACAACTCCAAGCCCGCCGAGGCCTGGAAGAAGGCGCATGCCTACGCCTGGGAAATCGCCGCGGACTATTCCAGCCCGGTTGTGCGCTCGGCCAGTTTCATGCTCAGCCACGTGTGGAACCGCATCTACGCCGGCGTGCTGGTGCACCACCTGGACAAGTTCAAGGCCGCCGCGCCAGGCCACGAAGTGGTGTACGTGCCCAGCCACCGCAGCCACATGGACTACCTGCTGCTGTCCTACCTGCTGTACGACCGTGGCATCGTGCCGCCGCACATCGTGGCCGGCATCAACCTGAACCTGCCGGTGGTCGGCACCCTGCTGCGCAAGGGCGGCGCGTTCTTCATCCGCCGTTCGATCCGCGGCAACGCGCTGTATTCGGCAGTGCTGAGTGAATACGTGGCGCAGCTGGTCGCCGGCGGCTATTCCATCGAGTACTTCGTCGAAGGTGGCCGCTCGCGTACCGGGCGCCTGCTGCAGCCCAAGGGCGGCATGATTTCGATGACCCTGCGCGCGTTCCTGCGTCAGCCGCGCAAGCCGGTGCTGTTCCAGCCGGTCTACATCGGCTATGAAAAGCTGATGGAAGGCGGCAGCTACCTGGATGAACTGTCCGGGCGGCCGAAGGAAAAGGAATCGATCTGGCAGCTGCTGTGGGGCATCCCGAAGGTGCTGAAGCAGAACTACGGCCAGGTGGTGGTGAACTTCGGCGAACCCATCGCGCTGAACGACGTGCTGGCTGAAAAGGCGCCGGAGTGGAAGGGCGAGGCCGTCTCGGAAGACGAGAAGCCGAGCTGGCTGTCCAGCACCGTCGATACCCTGGCCGAGCGCATCCAAGTGCGCATCAACGGCGCCGCCGACGTCAACCCGATCAACCTGCTGGCGCTGGCGCTGCTGTCCACGCCCAAGCACGCGATGGGCGAGGCCGACCTGATCGCGCAGATCGAGCTGTGCAAGACCCTGCTGGTCGAGATGCCGTATTCGGACCGGGTGACGGTGACCCCGCACTCGCCGGAGCGCATCATCGCCCACGCCGAGGAAATCAACGTCCTGACACGCATCAAGCACCCGCTGGGTGACGTGCTCAGTGTCAGCGGCGACACCGCGGTGCTGCTCAGCTACTTCCGCAACAACGTGCTGCACCTGTTCACCGCGTCCTCGTGGGTGGCCTGCTGCTTCCAGAACAACCGCCGCATGAGCCGCACCGGCCTGGTGCAGCTGGGCCGCACGGTGTACCCGTTCCTGCAGGCCGAGCTGTTCCTGCCCTGGAGCGAAGATGAATTCGCCCAGCGCATCGAGCAGACCATCGACGTGTTCGTGCGCGAAGGCCTGCTGCAGAACATCAATGACGATGACGGCGGCATCCTGGCGCGCAACACCGGACAGACCGACGAGGTCTTCCGCCTGCGCGCGATCGGCCATTCCCTGCAGCAGGCGTTCGAGCGCTACTACATCACCATTTCGGTGCTGGTGAAGAACGGCCCGGGCGTGCTCGGTACCGCGGAACTGGAAAGCCTGTGCCAGCAGGCGGCGCAGCGCCTGAGCCTGCTGTACGCCCCGGCCGCGCCCGAGTTCTTCGACAAGACCCTGTTCCGCGGCTTCATCCAGAAGCTGCGCGAGCTGCGCCTGGTCTGGCCG
Organism: Stenotrophomonas sp. S49; assembly: GCF_016624905.1. Taxonomy (NCBI): domain Bacteria; kingdom Pseudomonadati; phylum Pseudomonadota; class Gammaproteobacteria; order Lysobacterales; family Lysobacteraceae; genus Stenotrophomonas; species Stenotrophomonas sp. S49. The sequence continues at coordinate 30,937 of NZ_JACVUD010000013.1, forward strand.
GATGAGAACAGCAAGCTGGTGTTCGACCAGCGGCTGGATGCCTGGGCCAAGGACGCCAAGTTCATCCTGGGCCGCGAGCTGCGCCACACCATTGAGCGGGTCAGCCCGGAAGCGGCGCGCCCGGACGAGCCGACCCCGCAAGCCTGACGGCAGCGCCGGGCCATGCCCGGCGGGAATGGGTAGGTGCGGACCTTGGTCCGCACATTTTCCGCCCGAGCCAACCAAGGTTGGCACCTACCAGGGCAGCAGGCCAACCGAGGATGGCACCTACCCGAACGGGCCGTTACGCCGGTTCGTCGGGAATCTGCAGGCTTTCCAGCTTGGCGATGCAGTCCTTCAACTGCAGCTTGCGCCGCTTCAGGCGCTTGGATTCCAGTTCGTCCTCGCCATTGGCCGCCATGCGGCTGATCTGTTCATCCAGCACGCGGTGTTCGGCGCGCAGAGCGACCAGGCGTTCGACGATCTCGGCGGGGCTGTAGGTGTCCACAGTCTGCGAGCATACACAGCGATGATGACGACCGGGAGAGGGGAATTCCGACCCCCGGTCGGGGCGGCCGCAAGCCGTTAGAATGGAGCGCATGAGTGCTGTGATCTCCCTTCCCGACCCGGTGCCGCGCGCGGTGCGCGATGCGCGCGCGGGCGCGGGCGGGCATGACGCACTGGAACGGCGCCTGCGCCGCCAGGTCGGCCAGGCCATCGCCGATTTCGGCATGATCGGCGCCGGCGACAAGGTCATGGTCTGCCTGTCCGGCGGCAAGGACAGCTACACCCTGCTGCACCTGCTGCTGCAGCTGCAGAAGAAGGCACCGGTGCCGTTCGAACTGGTGGCGGTGAACCTGGACCAGAAGCAGCCGGGCTTCCCCGAACACGTGCTGCCGCAGTACCTGGCCAGCCTGGGGGTGGCGTACCAGATCATCGAACAGGACACCTATTCGGTGGTCAGCCGGGTCATTCCCGAAGGCCGCACGATGTGTTCGCTGTGCTCGCGCCTGCGCCGCGGCGCGCTGTACGCCCATGCCGAACGGCACGGCTTCACCCGCATCGCGCTGGGCCACCACCGCGATGACATGGTGGCCACCTTCTTCATGAACCTGTTCCACCACGCCAAGCTATCCGGCATGCCGCCGAAGCTGCGCAGCGACGATGGCCGCCACGTGGTGATCCGCCCGCTGGCCTACGTGCGCGAGCACGACATTGCCGCCTACGCACAGGCACGCCAGTTCCCGATCATTCCCTGCAACCTGTGCGGCAGCCAGGAAAACCTGCAGCGCCGCCAGGTGGGCCTGATGCTGAAGCAGTGGGACATCGACCACCCCGGCCGCGTCGACCAGATCGCACGGGCCATGGGCCAGGTGCATCCCTCGCAGCTGGCCGACCCCGCATTGTTTGATTTCATGGCGTTGGACCGTGGCAGTGCACCGCCACCGCCCGATGACCACACACCCGCACAGATATCCGCTGCCTGAGCGGAATCGTCCCTTTTTCCTCTTGCCTTCCGGAATTCCATGTTCTTTCGCAACCTGACGTTCTTCCGCTTCCCGACCGCCACTGATTTTTCCGAAGTCGATACCCTGTTGCCGCACGCCCTGCTCAAGCCGGTGGGCGCGCTGGAAATGAACTCGCGTGGCTTCATCTCGCCGTTTGGCCGCGAGGAGAAGGAACAGCTGTCGCACCGCATCGCCGACCACCTGTGGCTGACCGTGGGTGGCGAAGACAAGATCCTGCCGGCGGCGGTGGTGAACGATCTGCTGGAGCGCAAGCTGGAAGAGATCGAAGAGAAGGAAGGCCGCCGCCCGGGTGGTCGCGAGCGCAAGCGCATGAAGGACGACCTGCTGCACGAACTGCTGCCGCGCGCCTTTGTGAAGTCCTCGCGCAATGACGCGTTCATCGACCTGCAGCACGGCTACGTGGTCGTGGATACGTCCAGCCGCAAGACCGGCGAATACTTCATGTCCGACATCCGCGGCCTGCTGGGCAGCTTCCCGGCCATGCCGCTGAACGCCGAAGTGGCGCCGCGCTCGATCCTGACCGGCTGGATTGCCGGCGAACCGCTGCCCACCGGCCTGAGCCTGGGCGAAGAGTGCGAGATGAAGGACCCGGTGGAAGGCGGCGCGGTGGTGAAGTGCCAGCACCAGGAACTGCGCTGCGACGAGATCGACAAGCACCTGGATGCCGGCAAGCAGGTCACCAAGCTGGCGCTGATCTTCGAAGACAACCTGTCCTTCGTGATCGGCGACGATCTGATCGTGCGCAAGCTGAAGTTCCTCGACGGTGCCCTTGACCAGCTGGAGCACGCAGACGAAGACGGCCGCCGCGCCGAGTTCGACGCCCGCTTCGCCCTGCAGAGCGCCGAGATCCGCCGCCTGTTCCTGCTGCTGGAAGAGGCCTTCAAGCTCAGCAAGGCTGACTGAACAGGCACCCCGTCGGCCGCCGGTCATCCGGCGGCCGCGCACGGCGCTATGCTGGACACATGAGCCGCCTGCTGCGCCGCCTGATCGGCACGACCCCGCCCGCCACCGTGCAGCGCGATACCGTGCGCCTGCGCCTGGAAGATGCCGAGATCGAGGTGCTGCGCGTGCGCGACCCGCGCGCCCGCCGCATCAAGCTGAGCGTGGACGAGCGTGGCGCGCGCCTGACCCTGCCGCCGCGCGCCAGCCTGGTGATGGGTGAGCGCTTCTTGGAACAGCACCGCGACTGGTTGGCGCTGCAACTGCGCGTCTACCAGGACAACGGCCTGCCGGCGCCGCTGCAGCCGGGTGAGCCCGGCGAGCTGCCGCTGCGCGGCGAGCTGCTGCCGGTGCGCTGGCAGGAAGGCCGCTACGCCCGGCTGGAGATCGACGAACACGGCGCCTGCGTGCAGTGGCCGACCCGTGCCGGCGATGCCACGCTGCGGCGCCTGCTGCGCGAGTTCTACGAGGCCCAGACCCGCGCCGATGTCGGCCGCTGGCTGCCGAAGTACCTGCCGGGCCTGCCGCGCGCGCCCAGCCGCGTGCGGCTGAAGGTGATGTCCTCGCAATGGGGCTCGCTGGCCCCCGATGGCAGCATGGCGCTGGACCTGGCGCTGGTGCTGGGCCGGCCGGCGGCGTTCGAGTACGTGCTGGTGCACGAGCTCTGCCACCTGATCCAGGCCAACCACTCGCCGGCGTTCTGGCAGGAAGTGGAACAGCGCTTCCCGGCCTGGCGCGAGCAGCGCGATTACTTCCAGCTGGAAGGCCGCCGGTTGAAGGCCATGCTGCGCCAGCTGCTGTAGCGTCGAGCTTGCTCGACGGCTCTTGGTTAAAGCATCGCGCTCAGTCGAGCAAGCTCGACTCTACGGGGCTGTGCGCCTTGCGGCTGCGGTCGCCCAACGGGCGGCCACCTGCGGTGCGGTGATGCACACCGCCTGGTCGGTCACGGTGGTGACGGCGCGCTCCAGCAGCTGGATGTCGGCTTCGTGCTGGCGTGCCACGTGCGGGTCCTCGAAGAAGATCGCGCGCTGGCACAGACCCTCCAGTACCCGGTCGGCAATCTGCGCATCACCGCCCATCGGCCCGCTCTGGTAGCGGGTCACCCAGGGCGTATCCGATGGCCAGCCGCGGCTCCACGCCAGCTCGTTCAAGCGCTGGCCGGTGGTGCCGGTGGCCACCCGCTCGCCGAACCGTGCCAGCACATCGAAGTGCGCATCGGCGAAGGCGAGCATGGCCGGCTTCATCGCATCGTGGGCAATCAGCGCCAGCGTCTGCTGGCCGAAGGCATGCAGGTCATCGGCGCCCGGGTCGGCGGCCAGACCGGCATGCACGCGTTCCACTTCCACCCAGTCGCGCGCCGTGGCCACCGTGGAAATGAAGGGCTTGCCGTGGATCACGCACTGCCGCTTCAAGGCGGTGGCTTCGGGAAACACCGAGGACGGATCGACCGGATCGATCAGGTAGATGGCGCCATCCAGCACGCGATCGCCGCCCATGCCGACCACTTCCGCCACCAGCTTCATCAGTCCACCCTGGCGACCGTACGGATAGCGGCGCAGGCCTTCGTAACTGGCCAGGAAGCCATGCCGCTCGATCGCATCGTGGGTGCGGCCCACCGCATGCAGCGACACGCCCAGCTGGCGCAGGCCCGCTTCGCTGGCGCGCAACCAGCGGAACAGCGCCGCACGGGGATCATGGTGGTGCAGACGGTTGGCGGCCAGGCCGATGCGCATCATGGATTCCAGCAGATGGTAGAAGCGGCAGTGTATGTCGTGATTGGCGCGCTAGAGCGGCTTTTGCAAGTTTCCTCATTGTTGTGCCGACCCGAGTCGCTAGCGTGACGGCAGGGCACCGAGCAGTTTCGCTGCCTGCTTGCCCGCGCCAGAGAGGATGCCAACGTGATCGTTGCCGGCCGTGCGGCCCGGGCCATGCTGGCCATGCTGGCCGCGATGCCCGCCGCCTACGCCAAGGACGCGTGCCAGGGGCCTTGGTCAGTGGCCTATCCGACCGATCGTCCGCCCCTGTCGATGGTGCATCAGGGCCAGCCCGCCGGCGTGCTGGCCACGTATCTGCAGGCCCTGCAGCAGCACGATCCCAGCATGCAGGCCAGGCCGGTGCCGGCCGCCGCGCTGTCCGCAGGCCAGCTGCCCGCCGGTACCCAGGCCATCCTGGGCTGGCCGCGTGCGCAGGTGCCGGCGGGATGGGTCAGCAGCCACAGCTACCTGCAGGTGCCGCAGGTGATCGTGCGCCTGCGTGGCGCGCGTCCGGTCCTGGGGCTGGGCGACCTGCAGGGCGCTACGGTCGCCAGCCCCGAACGGCAACCGCTGGCCCGGCACCTGCACGAACAAGCCCCGTATGCCCTGCTGCTGCCCCCCGCGCCGGTGGACAAGGCCTTCGATCTGCTGGTGGAAGGGCGCGTGGATGCGGTGGTGGTGAACCTGGCCGAAGCCAGCGCTGCACTGCAGTTCTACGGCGATGTGCTGCGGGTGGCTGCACCGGCCGGCTTCAGCGATGCGCTGGTCATGGCCACCGTGCCCGAATGCGCAGCGCGGCTGGCCCGCCATGCACCGCTGCTGCAGGAACCGTCGCCTGCCGCGCAGGCCGAGGCGCTGGCGCGCTGGACGCCGTTGCAGGCCCAGGCGCGGTCGCCGCCGCAGCGTGCGCTGCGCTGGCTGGTACCGACGCTGCTGGCTGCAATGGCCTTGGCGCTGGTGCACGCCTACGGGTTCTGGCGCCTGCACCGCGAGGGGTTGCAACGGCAGCGGCTGGAACAGCGTCTGCTGGATGTCACCGCCAGCCTGCCTGCGGTGGTGTTCCGCGCCCGACGCAGCAGCAGCGGCGTGTACAGCGTGCCGCACATTGCCGGCGATGTGCATGCCTTGTTCGGGGTCAGCGTGGATACCGCGCGCATCGATCATGCGCAGCTGATGGCCGCCGTGCATCCGGATGACCGTGCGCGGGTGCTGGCACATGTCGATGCCGCCGCCCTGGTGCGTGGCCCGATCGATGTCAGCTTCCGCAGCCGCGGCCGGCATGGTTGGCGTTGGGTGCGTTCGCGTGCGCAGCCGGTGGCCGTGCATGGCGAGCAGACCGGCGACATGGAATGGACCGGCTACTGGATGGACGTGACCGACGCCCACGACCGGGCGCGTGCCTTGGAGGATGCACGCCAGGAGGCCGAACAGGGCGCGCTGGCCAAGACCCATTTCCTGGCCACGATGAGCCACCAGATCCGCACGCCGATGAGCACCCTGCTGGGTCTGCTGGAACAACTGGGCAGCACCGCGCTTGATAGTCGCCAGCAGCAGGCGCTGTGCAGCCTGGACGAGGCCGCCACGATGCTGCGGCAGATCCTGGATGACGTGCTGGACAGCCAGCGCCTGCAGCCGCAAGCGGCGGCGCTGGCGCCCCAGCCCACCGACCTGCGCGCCCTGCTGCTGGGCGTGCAGCGGCTGCTGGCGCCGCTGGCCGCCAGCAAGGGCCTGTACCTGCGCTGCGAAGTGGATCCTGCCCTGCAGCCCGGTTCGTGGGTGGATGCACTGCGCCTGCGCCAGATCCTGATGAATCTTGTCGGCAACGCGCTGAAGTTCACCCTGCACGGTGGCGTGGAACTGCACGTGCAGGTGCTGCCGCAGACATCGCCGCAGCAGGGCGATGGCCAGCATGTGCGGCTGCAGGTGGCCGACACCGGGGTTGGCATCAGCCCCGCTCGGCAGCGGGCGGTGTTCAATGCCTATACCCAGGCCGAAGCGTCCACCACGCGCCGGTTCGGCGGCAGCGGTCTGGGCCTGGCGATCTGCCACGAGCTGGCTGCCACCATGGGCGGCCAGCTGCAACTGCGCAGCCGCGTGGGGCAGGGCAGCACGCTGTGGCTGGACCTGTGGCTGCCGGCCTGCGTGCCGCCCGCCGCACTACCGGTACCGGCGCGCCCGGGGCCGTCGCAGCGGCTGCCCAGCGTCGATGTGCTGGTGGCCGAGGACCATCCCACCAACCGCCAGCTGTTGGTGAACCGTCTACGCGGTCATGGGCTGCGGGTGCAGGCCGTGGCCGATGGTGCGCAGGCCTGGAAGGCCTGGCAGGCGCAGTCGTTCGCGCTGGTCGTCACCGACTGCCAGATGCCGGGCATGGATGGTTTCGCGCTGGCCCGCGCGATCCGTGCCGACCCGCGCCCGGGTGCGGCGCGGGTGCCGATCATCGCGCTCAGTGCCAGCGTGCTGGCCAGTACCCGCCAGGCCTGCCACGACGCCGGCATGGACCGCTTCCTGGCCAAGCCGGTGGCGGCGCACGACCTGCACGCGGCCGTGGCCGACCTGCTGGCCACGCCGCTTCAGCCGGGCACGACGGTCTCAGCTGGCCAGTAGCCGCACAATGCTGGCGGCCGCATCGCGCCCTTCGGCCACGGCGGTCACCACCAGGTCGGCACCGCGCACCGCGTCGCCACCGGCGAACAGGCGCGGGTGCGCCGTCTGGTACGGCAGGCGCTGCTTGCCACCGGCGACAATGCGGCCATTGCCCTGGCTTTCCACGCCGTGTTCTGCCAGCCACGGGGGCAGCGTGGGCGAGAAGCCGAAGGCGATGATCACCACGTCGGCCTCCAGCAGCGATTCGCTGCCGTCGATCGGCACCGCGTTCTGGCGGCCATTGGCATCGGGTTCGCCCAGGCGGGTTTCGACCACGGTCACGCCGATCACTTCATCGTCGGCACCGGCTTCGATCGACAGCGGCTGGCGGTTGAACAGGAAGCGCACGCCCTCCTCGCGCGCATTGGCCACTTCGCGCGCGCTGCCCGGCATGTTCGCTTCATCTCGACGGTAGGCACAGGTGACCTTGGCCGCGCCCAGGCGCACGGCACTGCGCACGCAGTCCATGCCGGTATCGCCGCCGCCCAGCACGACCACGCGCTTGCCGTTCAGGTCGGGCAGGGCAATGGTGTCTTCCCAGCCGGCGATCGGCCGGCCCTTGGGGTCATCGCCGCTGACAATGCGGCTGTTCTGCACCAGGAACGGCAGCGCCGGCAGCACGCCCTTCAGGTCCTGGCCGACCAGGCCGCCGTCGGTGTAGCGGTACGCACCGGTGCCGACGAACACCGCGTCATGGCTGTCCAGCAGCTGCTGCATGCTGATGTCGCGGCCGATCTCCACGCCCAGCCGGAACTGCACGCCCATGCCCTCCAGCACTTCGCGACGGCGGTGGATCACATCCTTGTCCAGCTTGAAGCTGGGAATACCGAACTGCAGCAGGCCACCAATCTGCTCGTAGCGGTCATAGACCACCGCGGCAATGCCGGCGCGGGCCAGGCGGTCGGCGCAGGCCAGGCCGGCCGGACCGGCGCCGATCACCGCCACGCTGTGGCCGGTGGGCTGCACCGCTTCCAGATCGGGGCGCCAGCCGGTGGCCAGCGCGGTATCGACGATGTACTTCTCGACCGCGCCAATGGTGACCGCGCCGAATTCCTCCAGCGTGCAGCTGCCTTCGCACAGGCGGTCCTGCGGGCACACCCGGCCACACACTTCCGGCAGCGGGTTGGTGCTGTGGCACAGCGTGGCCGCTTCGTGGATGCGGTTTTCCTGCACCAGCTGCAGCCACTGCGGAATGGCGTTGTGCACCGGGCACTTCCAGCTGCAGTACGGGTTGCCACAGTCCAGGCAGCGGCCGGCCTGGTACTGGGCGTCTTCCTTGCCGAATTTTCCGTACAGCTCACCCCAGTCGCCGGAGGTGCGCAGTTCCACGGGAATGCGCTGCGGCATGGTGCGGGGCAGGTCGAGGAACTGGAAAGCGTGCTTGCGGCTCATGATCGTCTCGGCAGTGCAGTGCGCGCGCTCAGGCGGCGCGGCGCAGGGTTTCGGTCAGCGACTCGATGCTGGCGGCCTTGGGTTTGACCAGCCAGAACTTGCCGATGTAATCGCGGAACTCGTCCATGATCTGCTGCGCCCAGATGCTGCCGGTCAGCTCGCGGTGGCGGCCGATCAGGCGGTGCAGGTGCTGGCGGTAGTTCTCGAAGCCCTCGGCGGACACGCGGTGGATGTCGATCAGCTCGTGGTTGTAGCGGTCGACGAAATCGCGGTCCACGTCCAGCACGTAGGCCAGGCCACCGGTGAAGCCGGCGCCGAAGTTCAGGCCGACCTTGCCCAGCACCAGCACCACGCCGTCGGTCATGTATTCGCAGCAGTGATCACCGGCCCCTTCCACCACCGCCAGCGCGCCGGAATTGCGCACGGCGAAGCGCTCGCCCGCGCGGCCAGCGGCAAACAGCTCGCCGCCGGTGGCGCCGTACAGGCAGGTGTTGCCGATGATGGCGGTGCTGCGTGCCTCGAAGCGCGCGCCGCGCGGCGGGCGCACCACCAGGCGGCCGCCGGCCATGCCCTTGCCCACGTAGTCGTTGGCTTCGCCTTCCACTTCCAGATGCAGGCCGCCAACGTTGAACGCACCGAAGCTCTGCCCGGCACTGCCGCGGAAGCGCAGTTCCAGCGGCGATTCGGCCATGCCCTGGTTGCCGTGCACGCGTGCCACCGCGCCGGCCAGCCGGGTGCCGATGCTGCGGTCGGTGTTGTGGATCAGGAAGCGGTGTTCGCCGCCGCGCTTCTCTTCGATGGCCTGGGCCAGCAGGCCGTCCATCTGCGTGGCCAGGCTGTCCGGCGATTCGTACAGGCGCTGGGCGGCGCAATGGCTGCCCTCGTAGCGGGCATCGGCCAGCAGGCGCGACAGGTCCACGCGCACGCCCTCGCGCGGTGCCGCGTCGATCTGCCGCAGCAGGTCGGTGCGGCCGACGATCTCTTCCAGCGAACGCGCGCCCAGGTAGGACAGCCAGCCACGCACTTCCTCGGCCAGCAGGCGGAAGAAGTTCTCCACGCGCTCGGGCTGGCCGGTGAAGTGGTTTTCGCGCAGGCGGTCATCCTGGGTGGCCACGCCGGTGGCGCAGTTGTTCAGGTGGCAGATGCGCAGGTACTTGCAGCCCAGCACGATCATCGGCGCGGTGCCGAAGCCGAAGCTGTCCGCACCCAGCAGTGCGGCCTTCACCACGTCCAGGCCGGTCTTCAGGCCACCGTCGGTCTGCAGCAGGGTGCGCCCGCGCAGGTCGTTGGCCAGCAGCGCCTGGTGCGCTTCGGCCACGCCCAGTTCCCACGGCACGCCGGCATAGCGGATCGAGCTGACCGGCGATGCGCCGGTGCCGCCGTCATGGCCGGAAATGGTGATCAGGTCGGCGCCGGCCTTGACCACGCCGGCCGCAATCGTGCCCACGCCGGCATGGCTGACCAGCTTCACCGACACCAGCGCGGTGGGGTTCACCTGCTTCAGGTCGTAGATCAGCTGGGCCAGGTCTTCGATGGAATAGATGTCGTGGTGCGGCGGCGGCGAGATCAGGCCGATGCCCGGCTTGGCGTAGCGCAGCCGCGCGATCAGTTCATTGACCTTGTGCCCGGGCAACTGGCCGCCTTCGCCGGGCTTGGCGCCCTGAGCGACCTTGATCTGCAGCACCTCGGCATTGACCAGGTATTCGGCGGTGACGCCGAAGCGGCCCGAGGCCACCTGCTTGATCTTGCTGCGACGTTGCGTGCCGTAGCGCGCGGGATCTTCGCCACCTTCGCCGGAATTGCTGCGGCCGCCGAGGCGGTTCATGGCGATGGCCAGCGCTTCGTGTGCCTCGGGCGAGAGCGCACCCAGGCTGATGGCAGCGGTATCGAAGCGCGGGAACAGTTCGCTGGCCGCGGCCACCTCGTCCAGCGGCGTCGGCGTAGCGGCCGGTACCAGTTCCAGCAGGTCGCGCAGTGCCGACGGCGGCCGTGCATGCACGGCATCGCAGTACTGCTGCCAAGCACGCGGGTCACCGCTGCGCGCCGCGCGCTGCAGGGTGGTCACCACGTCCGGGTTGTACATGTGGTACTCGCCGCCGTGTACGTACTTCAGCAGGCCACCTACATCCACGCCCTGCTGTGCATCCCAGGCCTGCGCGCACAGTTCGCGGGCGTCGGCGTCCAGGCGCGCGAAGCCGGCGCCGCCGATACGCGAGGCGGTATCGGGGAAGCACAGCTCGACCACGTCCGGTTCCAGGCCGATGATCTCGAACAACTGCGCGCCGCGGTAACTGGCCACGGTACAGATGCCCATCTTCGAAATGATCTTCGACAGGCCCTTGTAGACGCCCTTGCGGTAGCGGCGGCCGATCTGCGACTGCTCGCCGCCCTTGCTGAGCTTGAGGATGCCGCGCCGGCCCAGGTCGAACAGGGTCTGGTAGGCCAGGTACGGGTACACCGCGGTGGCGCCGAAGCCGAGCAGGCAGGCCATGTGGTGCGGGTCGCGCGCGGTGCCGGTTTCGACGATCAGGTTGACGTCGCAGCGCAGGCCCAGGCGCGAGAGGTGGTGGTGGATGGCACTGGTGGCCAGCAGCGCATGCACCATCGGCCGCCCGGCCACCGGGTAGCGGTCGGACAGCAGCAACATCACCATGCCCTCGCGGGCGGCCTGTTCGGCTTCGCTGCAGATGCGTTCGATGCCCGCGCGCAGGCCCTCGTCTTCGCTGTAGGACAGATCCAGCAGGCGGTTGGCCTGCACGTACTGGTCCATCTTCAGCAGCTGGCGCAGCTTGCGCTGGCTCAGCACCGGCGAATTCAGGATGACGTGGTTCACCGTCTCCGGGCCGGCATGGAAGATGTTGGTCTCCTTGCCGAGCTGGGTGGACAGGGACATGGCGCAGTCTTCGCGCAGCGGATCGATGGGCGGGTTGGTGACCTGCGCGAAGGCCTGGCGGAAGTAGTCGTAAAGCGGGCGGCTGCGCTGGCTCAGCACCGCCATTGGCGTGTCATCGCCCATCGAGCCGGTGGCTTCCTGCTCGGTTTCGGCCAGCGGCCGCAGCACCTGCTCCACTTCTTCGCTGCTGAGCTGGTACAGCTTGTGGTAGCTGCGCAGGGTGCGTTCGTCGAAGGGTTCTTCCACCAGCGACGGATCGATCAGTTCGGTCTGCAGGTAGGTCACGCCCTGCTGCAGCCATTGCTTGTACGGCGCGCGGCCGCGGTTGATGCGGTCGATGGCTTCCGAATCGAGCAGGTCGCCGCGCTTGAGGTCGATGGCGATCATTTCGCCCGGCCCCAGCTTGCCCTTGCGTACCACCCGTTCGGTGGGCACTTCCCACACACCGGCTTCGGAAGCGACCAGGAAGTGGCGGTCGGCGGTCAGCATCCAGCGCGCCGGGCGCAGGCCGTTGCGGTCCAGGGTACAGACCGCATAGCGGCTGTCGCAGGCAACGATGCCGGCCGGGCCGTCCCACGGCTCGCTGTTCAGACCGTAGAACTCGTAGAACGCGGCCAGGTCCGGGTCCTTGAATTCCAGCGACTGGGTGGCCGGCGGCACCAGGATGCGCAGCGCCTGGATCAGCTCCATGCCACCGGACACCATCAGTTCCAGCATGTTGTCCAGGCTCTGCGAATCCGAGCCGTGCATGGAAATGACCGGATCGAACTCGGCGATATCGAAGCGCGGGGTCTTCCACACCTTGCTGCGCGCCTGCGCCCAGCGCCGGTTGCCTTCGATGGTGTTGATCTCGCCGTTGTGGGCGAGCATGCGGAACGGGTGTGCCAGCGGCCAGCGCGGCAGCGTGTTGGTGGAGAAGCGCTGGTGGAACACGATCGCGCTGGACGCCAGTTCGCGCCGCTGCAGATCGGTGTAGAAGCGGCTGAGCTTGTCCGGCAGCACCATGCCCTTGTAGCTGATCGCGTTCGGGGTGAGCGTGGTGACGTAGAAATCGGCGTGCTCGCGCAGCTGCTGTTCGCTGCGGCGGCGGGCCAAGAACAGGGCCAGCGCGAAGCCGGCATCATCCTGGCCGACACCGGCATCGACGAACACCTGTTCGATGCGCGGCAGGGTGTCACGCGCCAGCTGGCCGCACACGCTGTCGTCGGTTGGCACCAGGCGCCAGCCCGCCACCTTGCAGCCCACCGCTTCGATCTGCTGCTGCAGCTGCGCGCGGCAGGCCTGGGCGGCAGCTTCATCGTGCGGCAGGAACACCAGGCCAGCAGTGAAGCGTGCGCCGATGGCGATGCCGGCCTCGCTGGCCAGCAGTTTCAGGAAGGCATCGGGGCGCCGCAACAGCAGGCCGCAGCCGTCGCCGGTCAGGCCGTCAGCGGCGACGCCGCCGCGGTGGGTCATGCGCGAGAGCGCGGCAATGGCGGTGTCGACCAGCAGACGCGAAGGCTGGTCGTCGAGCTGGGCGACCATGCCGAATCCACAGGCATCGCGCTCGGAGCGCGGGTCGTAAAGCCCTTGGCGGTTGCGGGGGGCCATCTCTACCTCGATGCGAAATGAAATGAGCGGGGACACTCGTGCCCGCTCATTCCCTGGAGCGCATCGTGAGGCCACCGGATGCCTCGACTAGATCACAGTTGCTGCAACGCCGCAACACACGGTTGCGCGTGCAACCAAAGCGCTGGCAAGTGCCTGCCAGCGCAGGGGTTTTCAGCCGCAGCGAACGCCGCTCACCACGTCCTTGGCGTCCACTTCCACATTCAGGCGATCACCCAGGAATTCCATGGTGGCCACGTCGTTGGGCTTGAGCACGCGCACCTGGCTGGCGCCAGCATCTTCCTGGGCCTGCTTGCCCACCGCATCGGTGTAGGCCTGGCCGACCAGGCTCTGCACCTGGCTGGCATCGCAGGTGCCGGCCGGCGGCGCTTCGGTGGCCTTGCCGGCTTCATCGGCCGGGGCCTTGGCCGCTTCGGCGGCCTGCTGGGCATGGGCGGTCGCCGCATCCTGCTCGTCCATCGACGGCGCCTGGCAGGCGGTCAAGGCCAGCACGGCCGGCAGCAGCAGGGCGGACAGGGATCGGGCGCGGATCGGAAACGACATCAAGGACTCCAGAAAGGGATGGAAGGGTATGCCCCGAGCATAGCCGCGAACCCACCCTCACGTGTTTGTCTTGCGTTATTGACGCGTCGGCTGCACGGCGCTGGCCATGCTGCCAGCCATGCCCAACGCCCCCACCCCCGAACGCCAGGCCGCACGCGCCGCCGGCCTGCGCTATGTTGACGACACCCAGCCGGGCATCAGCCGGCGCCGCGCAGGCAAGGGTTTCAGCTACCGCGATGCAGACGGCCACGCGCTGCGCGACGCCGCCACGCTGCAGCGCATCCGCGCGCTGGCCATTCCGCCGGCCTACACCGCGGTGTGGATCTGCGCCCATGCCAACGGCCACCTGCAGGCCACCGGCCGCGATGCGCGTGGGCGCAAGCAGTACCGCTATCACGCCGAGTGGGCGGCAATGCGTGATTCGGGCAAATTCGACCGCATCATCGCCTTCGGCGAAGCGCTGCCTGCCCTGCGCCGCAGACTCAGCCGAGACCTCAAGCAGCGTGGTTACCCGCGCGAGAAGGTGCTGGCGGTGGTGGTCGCGCTGCTGGCCGATACCCTGGTGCGGGTGGGCAATGAAACCTACGCCAAGGAGAACAAATCCTTTGGCCTGACCACGCTGCGCAACCGCCACCTGGACCTGCTGCGCGGCGGCCGCGTGCGCATGCGCTTCCGTGGCAAATCCGGGCAGCTGCATGAGGTAACCGTGGGCGACCGCCGGCTTGGCACCCTGGTGCGCGGCGTGCAGCAGCTGCCGGGGCAGGCGCTGTTCCAGTACCGCGACGACGACGATGTCGTGCAGCCGGTCGATTCCGGCGCGGTCAACGACTACCTGCGCGAGGTGATGGGCGAGGACTTCACCGCCAAGGATTTCCGCACCTGGGGCGGCACGCTGGCGGCGGTGCAGGCATTCGCCGCCACCGAACTGCCGGAACCGGCCAGCCAGCGGGCGCTGGCCAAGGCGCAGCGCGAAGTGGTGTGCCAGGTGGCGGCCCGGCTGGGCAACACGCCGGCCGTGTGCCGCAAGGCCTATATCGACCCGTGCGTGTTTGCCGGCTGGGAGCGCGGTGAGCTGGCCTCGTTGGCCGGCCTGCGCGGCCCGCGGCAGTGGGAACAGGCCACGCTGAAAGTGCTGCGCCGGGCGCGGCGGTTGGCCCGGCGGGGTGGCGCGAGGGCCCCGTAGCGTCGAGCTTGCTCGACGGCTGTTACCCGCAATAAATGGCGGTGATGTTGTTGGTGCGCCCAGTCTCGATGGTCAGGCGATCACCGCCTTCGCTTGCCGCGCCCGCCGCCGGATCGGCATTGCCGCTGGCCGTGTTGCCGCTGTGCTCGCGACTGCCACGGGTGACCTGCACGTTCAGGCTGTCGCTGTCCACGCGGGCGCGTTCGACGGTCATGTCAGAGGCAGCCAGCCCGACCGCGCCGCGCACCATGTCGGTGTGGCACTGGCCGGAAATCACGCCGTCGATGGGCTGGATCTGGGCGACCGGGCTGCTGCTGCAGGCAGCCAGGGCGAAGCAGACGGCGGCGGTGGCAATGGCGTGCTTCATGGGGGCGTTCCTGATGTGTGTCGTTGCTGCAGGGTGCGACGACACGCGTGGTGGCGGAATGAAGCCGTGCACGCGATGGACACAACGCACTCACTGCGCCCAACAGCCCCGGTAGGGACACTGCACGAGCGGCGCCCGCCGCCCCCGGTAGCGCCGGCCTTCGGCTGGCGGCCCCTTTCCCTCCCGAGGAGACCTGCATGGCCACGACCAAGACATTGCCCGCCCGCCGCAAGGCATCGCCCAAAGTGCGCAAAGGCAGCACCGCGACGAAGCCGGTTGCCGACAGCGATCGCCCGCGCGTGGTGAAGACCGCCACCCGCAAGGCCGCCGCCAGTGATCCGCGTGCGGCCCGCGTGGCGTCGCGGCAGCGGCGACTGCAGGACCAGGAGAAGGCCAAGGATGCGCGCGCCACCAAGAAGGCGGCGAAGAAGACGGCCACCCAGGCCGGCACGCGCAAGCAGCCGGAAACCATGCCGGCCCAGCATCTGCCCAAGCCCGGCCACGAACACGCGCTGGAGCTGGCGCCGCGCTTCCTCGCCCCCGACTACGTGGGCAGCGGCAAGCTGCAGGGCATGCGCGCGATCATCACCGGTGGCGATTCCGGCATCGGTCGCGCGGTGGCGGTGCTGTTCGCCCGCGAGGGCGCCGATGTGGCGGTGCTGCATCTGGACGAGGCCGAGGATGCGGACATCACCCGCCAGCATGTGGAACGCGAAGGCGGCCGCTGCGTGGTGATCGCCGGCGACGTGCGCGACCCGCGCTTCTGCAACAAGGCGGTGAAGCAGGTGGCCAAGGCCTTCGGCGGCATCGACATCCTGGTCAACAACGCGGCGTTCCAGCTGCACTGCGAGCGCCTTGAAGACCTAGAAGACGCGCACCTGCAGGAGACGCTGCAGACCAACATCGGCGGCTACATTCAGATGGCGCGGGCGGTGCTGCCGCACCTTGGCGAGGGCGCCAGCATCATCAACACTGGCTCGGAAACCGGCCTGTTCGGCAGCAAGGCGCTGATCGATTACTCGGCTACCAAGGGCGCCATCCATGCCTTCACCAAGGCGCTGGCAAGCCAGCTGCTGCCGCGTGGCATCCGGGTGAACTGCGTGGCGCCGGGGCCGGTGTGGACCCCTTTGAACCCCGCCGACAAGCAGGCGCAGGACGTGGCCGAATTTGGCAAGGACAGCGACATGGGTCGGCCCGCACAGCCGGAAGAGCTGTCGCCGGCCTATGTGTTCCTGGCCTCGCCCGCGTGCGCCAGCTACATCAGCGGCGTGATCCTGCCGGTGATGGGCGGCCCGCGCGGCTGAGCCGACGGTAGAGCCGGTCGCTGGCCGGCAGCAATACTCGGCGCGCGCGAACAGAGGATGAGGTGGGCATGGACGGCACCGTTGAATACCTGTGGCTGCCGCCGGACGCCATACCGCCCGAACGGACCCGCTCCCCTTACCGCGCCATTGTTGCTGTCGAAATCGCCGTGGAGGCCGAGTGGCAGGCGCGGGTGAGCGACTGGCTGGTGCGCAGCGGTTGCCGCTACATGATGGCCTGGGGCATCGAGTGCAGCGGTTGGGATGATGCGGTGGACCTGGCATCGCTGGAGGGCGAGGGCGCGGACTTCGTGATGACCACCTGGCACGACCGCGACACCTTGGCGGAGGTGTTCGCGTTCTGCGCCATTGCCCAGCACCCTGCGCTGGAGCTGCCGCATACACTGGTGTTGCATGTGGCTGAGACGGCCGATGAGACGCGCGTGCTGGCAGGTGTTCAGGGCCCTGTTGCAGCAGGCGCATAGAGATCGGCGATACGCGGAATGAACCGCTGCGGGTTCGCACCGACCAGGTTGGTCAGCACCACCACCGCCACGCCGCGGTCGGGGTAGACGATGAACGCTGATCGCGCGCCGCCGATCCCGGCAACCTGACGGTCCGGCGCCGCCTGCAGCACCGGCCAGCCGGCGGCCCAAGGGCCGGCCCGGCCGTCGGCGAGAGGCTCGGCCGTCCACATGCGCGTGCGCGCGGGTTCGCCCAGCAGGCGGCCGTCGGCCAGCGCGGCCAGCCAGCGGGCAGTGTCATCGGCGGTGGTGAGGATGCCGCCGCCGGCCCATAGGCTGGGCGGCACGTCGTAGAACCAGTGCGACAGTCGCGGCGGCGTGTCGGCCGCTTCAGTCGCGCGCGGCGCCAAGCTGTACATCGTCGCCGCATCGGGTACCAGGTCGTAGCTGTCGCCAAAGGTGGTGCGGTCCATGCCGACCGTGCCGAACTGGCTGCTGGCGAGGAAGCGTTCGTAGGGCATGCCCGACTGCCGCGCAATGATCCGCGCCAGCAACAGGTAGTTGGTCTGGTTGTAGGCGAAGCGCTGGCCGGGTGCGGCATCCATCGGCCGCGCGGTCACGGCCTGCCAAGCCTGCGCCTCGGTGCCACCGCCCAGCAACCCGCGCTCATCGAGGATGTCCGGCAGGCCCGAGGTGTGCGCGAGCAGCTGGCGCACGCGAACGTTCTGCCATGCCGCCGGCAGCGCATCGAGATAGCGCGCCAGCGGCGCTTCCAGATCCAGCTTGCCCTGCTGCGCCAGCTGCACGGCCGCCACGCCGGTAAAGGCCTTGGTGGCCGAGTTCAGCGGGAAGCGCGTGCTGCGCGTGGCGGCGACGCCGTTTTCAACGTTGGCCAGGCCGAAGGCCTCGGACAGCACCACCTGGCCGTCCTTGACCACCGCCACCTGCAGGCCGGGGATGTGCTCGTCCTGCATGGTCTGGCGGATCAGGCGGCGGGCCTGTTCGTTGGCGGCATCAGGGCCGGGCGAAGCGGCTGCCACAGGCAGGGCAGCAACGAGTAGGAGCAGGATGGGTAGCGTTGGGCGGAACATGGGCACTCCCGGCGGGTTGTCGGGGATCGGATGCGTGGGGCGGGGAGAAGGTTTAAGCCCATCACCCACCCCTACCGTTCGTCGGCCCATGACTTCCGGGGGGTTGACTACAGTTGTCGTCACGTAGAAATTGACGACACGTGTAGTCAAGGGAGTGGTGTCATGCGTGGCAAGACCATCGGGGACCAGGAGCTGGCCCTGCTGCAGTACATCGATGAACATGCGCCGGCCAGTGTGGGCGAGGTCGCCAGTGGCTACGGCGAGGCCCGCGGGCTGGCCCGTTCCACCGTGCTGACGATGATGGAGCGGCTGCGCGCCAAGGGGTATCTTCAGCGCGAGCAGCAGGAGGGCGTCTACCGCTACCAGGCCACTCGTGGCCCGGAGAGCGTGCTGCAGGGCGCCGTGGCCCAGTTCGTCGACAACACCCTGCAGGGTTCGGTGTCGCCGTTCGTGGCCTACCTGTCGCAGCGCCAGGAAGTCAGTGACAACGAGCTGGCCGAGCTGGAAGCACTGGTCGCCCAACTCCAATCGCGTCGCCACGAGGGCTGAGCCATGGACACTACGATGCTGATTTCCCTGCTGGAACGCCTGGGCTGGACCAGTCTGCAGACCGTGCTGCTGGTGGCCCTGGTGTATGGGCTGTGCCGCGCACTGCCGTCGTTGTCGGCCAGCACCCGCTGCCGCCTGTGGTGGCTGGTGTCGCTGCAGGCCGTGCTGGGCCTGTTCTGGAGCCAGCCGCTGCAGCTGGCCTGGCTGCCGGCGCCGCAGGACGTGGCGATGAGCGCCACCGATCTGGCCGCCGATGCGATCCATCCGATGGCGCCGGAACTCTCGGCGAACCTGCTGGCCACCGCGCCTATCAACCAGGCCCCTGACATCGCCGCGTCGATCGGCAGCGGCGTATCGCCGATGGCCTGGTGGGCGCTGGCGCTGGCCGCGCTGTGGCTTTCCGGTGTGCTGGTGATGGCGTGGCGCACCTTCGGTGAGTGGCGCCAGTGCCGCGCGCTGCTGGCCGCCTCGCACCCCTGCGAAGACGCTGCCCTGGTGCAGGCGCTGCAGCTGGCTGCCGACGCCCACGGCCTCCGCCGCGCACCGCGCCTGTGGATGAGCGAACAGGTGGACGCGCCACAGCTGGTGGGTCCGCTGCGCCCGGTGCTGCTGCTGCCGGCCGGTGCCAATGCCCTGCAGGGCGATGCGCTGGATCTGGCGCTGACCCACGAACTGCAGCACCTGCAGCGCCGTGACCTGCAGTGGGGGCTGCTGCCGGCCCTGGCGCAGCACCTGTTCTTCTTCCATCCGCTGCTGCGCATGGCCGTGCGCGAATATGCCCAGGCCCGCGAGGAAGCGGTGGATGCGGCGGTGGTCGGCCAGCACGGTGCCAGCCGCCACGCCTATGGCCGCCTGCTGCTGCAGCTGGGCGTAGCACCGGCACCGCATCTGGGCGTGGCCAGTGCCGCGCCCAGCACCACCAGCCTGAAGCGCCGCCTGATGAGCCTGCAGCCGCGTCGTGCCTGCCCGCGCATCCTCGCCATCGGCTTGACCGCCCTGGTGGTTGCGGTGGGCGTGGCGCCGATGCGTCTGGTGGCCGCCCCGGCACCGCCGGCGCCGCCCGCCCCGCCGAAGGTGGTGCCTGCACCGCTTGCACCGCCGGCCGCGCCCGCTGTGCCGGCCTCCGCCGCCCACGTGGTAATGCCCCCGCCGCCTGCCGCACCGGCGGCCCCCGCTGCGCCGCCCGCACCTCCGGCGCCCCCTGTGGACGACGAGGATGGCGACGACAGCTACACCACGGTGGGCGAGCTGCACCTGGGCAACGATATGGAACGTGGCCACGTGTTGATCGACCACGGCCGCAGCTACGCCAGCGCCACCATCGACGACATCAAGCAGGCCCGCCGCGATGTCGGCCGCGAGGGCCCGGTGCTGTGGTTCCGCGAGGGCAACAAGCGCTACGCCGTGCGTGACCCGGCGCTGATCCAGCCGCTGCAGCGCGTTTACGCGCAGTCGGCGGAAGTGGGCCGGCAGCAGGGTGAACTGGGCCGCGAGCAGGGCGCGCTGGGGCGCCAACAGGGCGAGCTGGGCCGCAAGCAGGCGGTGCATGCGCGTGAAATCGCCCGAGTGGCGACGCAGGCGGCCAGCAAGGCCGTGCGCGCCACCGACATCAACCGTGAGGCTGCGGCCGAGGCGGCAAGGGCGACACGCGGTGTGACCGACGATGCCGCGATCGCCCGCGCAGCCGACGCCGAAGTGCGTCGTGCAATGCAGGACCTGCAGGACACACACAGCCGTGATATCAGCGAGCTGGCCGATCAGCAGGCCCAGCTGGGCCTGCGCCAGTCCGCGCTGGGCAGCCGGCAGGCCGAACTGGGGGAACGCCAGGCCCAGCTGCAGGCGCAGGCCTCGGCGCAGGTGAAGCAGGTGATCGCCCGCGCCATGGCCAGCGGCAAGGCCCAGCAGCTCTGACGAGGCGGTAGCGCCGGGCCATGCCCGGCGAGCGCAGCGGCGCGTATGCGAATGGAACCCGCCGGGCATGGCCCGGCGCTACCCCATCAACCGCAGCTGGCGCGCTCGATCTTGTTCTGCGCGTCCACGTGCACGGTCACGCGGTCCTGGCGGAAATCCATCGTGACGGCCATGCCCGGCTTCACCACGCGTGCGTTGCGCGCGCCGCTGTCGGCCACCAGCTTCTTGATCGTCGCCTCGTCGGCGGTCTTGCCGGTGAAGGCTTCCAGCGCTTCGGGGCGGCACTCCTGCGGGCCATCGGACACCTTGGCCGGCAGGCTGCCGGTATCGGCGGTGCTGTTGCCGCCGGCGTGGCTGCAGGCAGCCAACGGCAGGATGGCGGCCAGCAGCAACAGGGAAGAAGAACGCATGGGCACGACTCCGCAGGATGGAATAACCGGCAGTGTCGCCGCTGCGCGTGTCAGCTGTGTCAACGCTGCCTGAATCCGCGCCGTGTTATTGCCCAACCAGCGCCAGCGTCTCGCGCTCGCGCTGTTCCTCGCGGATCAGCCGCTGCAGCAGCAGGGCCAGGGTCACCACGTCCTGGTGGTTGTGGTCGGCCACGCGGCGCAGGTTCACTGCATCGCCGCCGCGCAGGTAACGCAGCCATGCCGCCGGTGCTTCCGAACCGGGCAGGTCATCCTCGCGCACCACGCGCAGCAGTTGGCGTTCGATGGTGGACAGCTTGCAGTTCTCCCAGCTGCCGCGATAACGGCGGCGGGTGGGGTAGAGCAGGTCCACATGGTCCAACGCGGTGATCGGGCAGCGCTGCCGTGCCAGCCGGTAGCGGGCCTTCAGCAGCGGCGCATCGTAGCTGCGGCCGTTGTAGCTGCAGAACACGGTGGACGGCTGCAGCCAGCTGGCGAAGGTGGCCAGCATCGCGTCCTCGGCGGCCATGGTGGACATCAGCAGCTGGCGGATGCGCAGGCCTTCGCCGCGCTGCGGGCAGGCATGCCAGTCGGCGGCACCGATCATGAAGGCGCGGGTGCCGGTGCCACCAGCCAGGCCGGTGGTTTCGGTATCGAAGAACAGCAGGTCGCGCGCGGCCACGTGCTCGCCCTCGCGGCGGGCGAAATCCAGCGACAACGGCTGCGCGGGAATCGCCTGCGGCTGCAGTGATTCGATCAGGAACAGGCCCGGTGCGATTTCGTCGCCGGGCAGCTGCCGGTCCCGCGCGCTGGCCCGCACCGGGGCGGTGGTGCCGCGCGTGCGCAGGCCGAGCAGGCGATGCAGGCCGCCCACCTCCGGCCGCCGCAGTGCGGGCGGTGCCGTTGCAGGTGCTGCCGCGCCGGTCGGTTTGTGGCGGATCTCCTGTTCCACCCAGGCAAACACCGAGCGCTCGGCCGCAGGCTGCCGCGCATCGTTGGCGGCTACCGGGGCAGGTGCTGCCGGCGGTGGCTCGGGCGCGGCCGGCGCGTTCGCCTTCGGGTCGCCGGCCTGCTTCCGCAGCAGGCGCAGCTTGTCCAGGCTCAGGCTCACGGTGCCAGCAGCTCCATCGGGTCGCGCGTGGTCACCACCACGTCGCGCACATGCTGGCAGGCCTCGGCATCGAACAGGTCGAGCACGCGCAGCGCCAACGCGCGCGGCGAGGTGTCATCCTCTTCCTGCGCGGCCAGCACAGGGCCCACGCAGGCCGGGCAGCCGGCTTTGCAGTCGCAGCGCTGCACCAGTTCGCGCGCGCGCTGCACCAGTTCGGCCTGGCGCTGCCACAGCGGCTCGCTGAGGCCGACGCCGCCGGGGAAGTTGTCGTACAGGTACACCGTCGGCACGAATTCCTGCAGCAGCTCGACGATGCCGGGATCACCCTCGCCGCCGCGCAGCTGGCCACGGCCGGTCTGGTCGGCGATCGCGAACCACGAACCATCGCCGTTGCCGACCGACTTCTGCAGGTCGCGCGCATCGGCCATCACCGCCACGGTGGCGACGATGTGCAGTGCGTAGGCTGCGCCGAGGAAGCCATCCAGCGCATCCTGCTTGCTGGCGAACGCGCGCAGCAGCAGCGCCTGCGGCAGCTGCCACCACACCGCAGTGGTATGCAGTTCCTGGTCGGGCAGGTTCACCGGGCCGTAGCCGATGTTCTCGTGCGTGTAGTAGCGGATCTTCTTGAAGCCGGCCACGCGGCGCACCACGTGCACTTCGCCATGGTGAGAATCGCCACGGCCGGCCACGCCGCCATCGAAACGGTCCAGCACCTTGAGCTTGGTGAAGTCGATGCTGTCGGTGTAGTAATCCACGTGGGTGCGCGTGACGTAGGCCTTGCGGCCCTCCCAGTCCAGCGTTTCCACCTGGTACGGGGTCGACTGCACCATGTGGATCGCACCTTCGTACAACGTGAGCGCGGCCGCGGAATAGTCGACCTCGGCGATGATCTGCTGGCGGCCATCGCTGCGGTCGACCACCACGAAGTTGCCATCGGCCACCGCGCGCAGGCTCACCGCGTTGGCCGGATAACTGTCGGCGATCCATTCCCAGCGCTCGCCCTCGCGGTGGATGACCTCGGTTTCGGCCAGCGCTTCCAGGAACACCTCCGGATCGATCGGGCCGAAGCCATCGCCGACCCGGAACGGCAGTTCGAAGGCGGCACAGCGGATATGGTCGAACAGGATCAGCGGCTGGTCCGGCGCGATGCGCGCGTGTTCGGGCGAGGCTTCGGCGAAGAAGTCCGGATGGCGCACCACGTACTGGTCCAGCGGCTGCGAGCTGGCCACCATCACCCCCAGCGCGGGCTGCTGGCGGCGACCGGCGCGGCCGAAGCGCTGCCAGGTGGCGGCCACGCTGCCGGGGTAGCCATTGAGGATGACCACGTCCAGGCTGCCGATATCGACGCCCAGTTCCAGCGCCGAGGTGCTGACGATGCCGTCGATGTTGCCGGCACGCATGGCCCGTTCGGTCTCGCGGCGCTCGGTGGGCAGGTAGCCGCCGCGGTAGGCGCGGATGCGCGGCGGCTTGCGCGGGTCGTGGTCGAAGATGTCCTTCAGGTACTTGGTCAGCACTTCCACCATCAGCCGGGTCTGCGCGAACACCAGGGTCTTCAGCCCGGACTTGATCGCGATGCGGGCGATGCGGTTGCTCTGCGAACGTGCCGAGGCGCGCAGGCCCAGGTCGGGATTGATCACCGGCGGGTTCCACAGCAGCACCTGCTTGGGCCCGCTGGGCGCGCCGGATTCAGTGATGGCGGTGACCGGGGCTTCGATGAGGGCTTCGGCATGCGCCTGCGGGTTGCCGATGGTGGCCGAGCACAGGATGAACTGCGGTTGCACGCCGTAGAACGCGCAGATGCGCTTGAGCCGGCGCAGCACGTTGGTGACGTGGCTGCCGAACACGCCGCGGTAGGTGTGCACTTCGTCGATAACGATGTAGCGCAGATTCTCGAAGAACTGCGCCCACTTGGTGTGGTGGGGCAGGATGGCCTGGTGCAGCATGTCCGGGTTGGACACCACGATGTCGCCGTGCAGGCGGATGGCCTGGCGCGCATCGCCCGGGGTGTCGCCATCGAAGGTGAAAGCCTTCACGCCGAGGTCGCCGGCGCGGTTGAGTTCGAGCAGCTCGGCCACCTGGTCCTGGGCCAGGGCCTTGGTCGGGAACAGGTACAGCGCCTTGGCCTTGTCCTGCATGGCCGCGCTGACCACCGGCAGGGTGTAGCACAGCGACTTGCCGCTGGCGGTGGGGGTGACGATGGCCACGTGCTCGCCGCGCTGGCTCGCCTCCCAGGCTTCGGCCTGGTGGCTGTAGAGCTGCTCGATGCCGCGTGCCTTCAGGGCGGCGGCCAGGGCCGGCGGCACCGAATCGGGAACAGGCGCGTAGCGGCCCTCGCGGCCGGGAATGGCGAAGCTGCCGGTGATGCGGTCGTGGTAGCGGCGCTGCAGGCGCGCACTGAGCAGGGCGCCATCGCGCGCGGGCAGGCCGTCGCGGGTGGCGAGCTTCTGCTCGGCGTCGGCCGTGCGCTTGGCGAGTTCGTAGGCCATGGAGGAGGGAGCCGGGACGGTTTGCGAGGGGTCACATGGCACCACAGATGGGTCTCAGGGTGTGAGACGGTGTGCCGGGATGCAGTGAACCATTCAGTGCCCGGGGTTGGCGCGCTGCGCAATGTCGGCGGTGCGTGCAGCGTTGCGGCGGAGGGATTGGCGGATGGCCAGGATGCATCGCAGCGCATGCCACGCTGCCAGCACGGCCGCGACCGGCAGCCATCGCAGATCGCCCAGCCAGCCGGCAAGCAACAGCAACAGCAGCAGGCTCAGCCAGGCCAGCTGCCAGAGCCCGCCAGCGGGCGGAAAGCGTTGCCGATCGCGGGCCAGGCACCAGCCCGGCCCTGCGCCCAGCACCGCGCCATCATCGGCGCGGACCTCCAGCCGCATCGACCGCCGCTGGGCAAACGCGCGGGCATCAGCCCATTCCCACGGGAGCTGCACGCGCCGGTCGGCGCCCAGCAGCCACACCGGCCCGACATCGGAACGCTGCCGATACGCCTGCAGCTGCCCCTGCAGCTGCAGCACGCGCTGGGTGGTTGCGGGCCCGCGGCGTCGTGGCCACGCCAGCCACGCGGTGCCTGCGGCAATCAGCACCATGAACAGTGCCGCGACGCCGGACAGGTCCACGGCTGCCCACAGCGCCAGGGCGGTGATCGGCAGTGCCGCGGGCCGCAACCCGGGACCGCGGCGCATCGCGACTTCGGCCGGTGTCTCCCGCCGCTCACCGTGGATGCGCGCGGCGGCGGGACGGCGGAGGGATGCCACCTCGAAACCATTGAGGCGCACGACGACGGCCCAGTGCCTGGCCATCACCACCTCGGCATCATTATGGTCGGCGAGGTGTGACCACGCCTGGCGGGGCATCAGCACGGGAATGCCGGCCAGTTGGCCGTCGCAGACCGGGTAGTTGGCGCGGCGCGACCCTCCGGTGAATGCGCCGGTCAGCACGCGTACCTGGTCGTCGTGGATGCAGCCGGTCAAGACGCGCAGCGTCGCCAATGCGGCGCGTTCCCGATCATCCAGCATGCGCAATGGGCTGCTTCGCCGCAGGGCGTTCATTCTGCAGCGGACGCGCGACGTCCACTCAAGCAGGGCCGCCGTGACCATCGCCACCAGCAAGGCCAGCCCGACCAGCAATGCCACGCGTGACATCAGCTGCAGCGCATCTGCAGCGGAAGGAGTGTCGGAACGTGGGCCATGGTGCTCGCGTGCGTGGGTAACCCGGCAGCGTGGCGGCCTGATGCACCGATGGGAATGACGATTGTTGCAAATCGCAGGTTGCGTGCCGCACAACGCAAGATCGGATGCACCCTGAACGTTCACGCCGCGCCCAACGAAATCTGAAGCCGTGATGCGTATCCTCGGGGATTGGACGTACCAGACAGGGCGATGGCTGTGGCACGACGGGAACTGCAGGGAGCACTTCTGGCCGGCATGATGCTGGCCGCCACTGCGCACGCGCAGCAGGTTGACCCCGTGATCGACCCGCCTGCAGCGAGCGGGGTGCCGGCCGCAGATGCCGCCGATGCCGCCGCGCCGCCGCAGGGCGATGTCACCACGTTGGGAGAAGTACGTGCGATCAAGCCCGAGGACGAGGCGCTGGACCTGTACCGTTTCAAGAACCCGGTGAAGTTCGGTGACAACCGTTTCAGTCGCGACTGGAGCGAGCCGCCATCGCCCGAGCAGGTGAGCATGGGTGGTGGCTACATCATGATGGGCGTGGTGAAGGGCGTACTGGCGGCGGGTCGCGGTCTGAACAAGCTCACCGGTGGCCCCGACCAGATCCAGGCCGCCATCGCACGGCCGCCGCCGGAGCTGACTCCCGAACAGCGACGCCGGGCACAACAGTTCTGCGAGCAGCAGGACGGCTGCGATCCCTCGGCCGGGAAGTAGGCGCGGCACCGCGCATCATGTCGGCCAGGAGGCACGCGGTGCAGGGCGCTGCTTGAGTTCATCGGCGAAGGCGGCGGACCGCGAGAGTGCCCGGGGCACGGCGCGGACCAGCAGGATGCCCTGGACCAGGGCCAGCAATGACGCGCCGATCAGCCATATGCAGTAGGCCATCCCCGCGATGGCGCCATGGGCGGGGCGTGTGCGGTCCACCTCCAGCCACAGCGTCCGACCATCCGTGCTGCGGGACTGCACGGTACCGGACCAGGCGATCCGCTTCGCGTGCGTGGCTGCGTCGCGCAGGGTCTTCCACGCGGCGCCGGCATCGCCAAACGCGAACGCTGCGGTGTCCGATTCCCGATTCGCCTCGGCATCGACCAGTACGACGCCACCGTTCTGTGCGGCCAGAAGCGCGGGCGTGGATGCAGCCCACGCAGCGAGAACAGGTGCATGCGCGGCTTCTTCCAGGGTGTCCTTGAGGTTCATGATCGTCCAACGGGGAAGTACTGCGCTGTCGTCCGGGGAGAGCGCCGCAAGCTGTGCGCGGAGATCGTCGCAGCCGCGTAGACCATCGGTGCAGGCAGCCTCCAGTTCGCGGCGCAGCGCATCCAGCCCCGACACCCGCTGGTAAGCAGGGAAGATGCCGTCGGCCGGTTTCCAATGCACGCGCAGGGTATTCCCGGCACCCAGGCGCAGGATGGAGTCGGCAACCGCCAGAGGGGGCACCTGCAGCGGAGCGCCACCCCAGCGAAGCCGGCTGCAGTCGGGCACCGCCAGCACCTGTCCGGCATGCCGCCGGGTGACCAGTTCGCAGGTGGCATCGACCGTGATGTGCACCCCATCGCCGGGTGCGGGAGGATGCCCCAGCAGCGTTCCGGGCTGCGTGTCCGTCCGCAGCTTGGCAGGGCCGAGCAGCTCTGCCGCACGCGCTGCCTCGATCCGCGGACCGTCACCCGACCAGAGCATCAGCAGCAGTGAGAGCACCGCCACCAGGAACATCAGCAGGTGCCGGGCGACCGGCACCGGTGGAAACCGCCTTTCGTCGGCACTCAGTGACCAGCCCGGGCCCAGCGACAACAAGCGCCGGTCGTGCGGGCGGACCTCGGCCTCCAGCCAGCGCCCCGGGGTGATGGCCCCGGACGTCCTCCAGGCCAGGTCGATGACCAGCCGCTGGTCGTTGCCCAGCAGCATCACCGTGTGGCTGAAGGTACTCTCGTGCGGATCTGCGAACCGCAGCGCGCTGAGCCGACCCCGCACGCGCACCACGGGCTGCAGTGCCTTCGCTCCCACGTGCCTGCGCAGATACAGCACGAACGCAATAGACGCCAGTACCAGCCCCGCTGCCACGGCCATCCAGCTTCATTGGCCCAGGCCCAGCTGTGGCAGTGCTCCGCAGATGCCGGCCGCCAGCGCCAGCGCGGTGGGCCACCATGGAATGGCCGGCCGCCGGCGCTATGTCCGCTCATCCGCGGTCTCACGGCGTTCGCTGATCTGTGTCGCGGTCGTGCGCAGGGTACGCGTGCCGGCCGTCGCGATATCGAACCCCTCCATGCGGACGATGACCACAAAGCGGCGACCGAGCACCACTTCGGCACGGTTGTGGGTACCGAGGTGTTCCAGCGCGTTGAAGGGCAGCAGCACCTTGACCCCGGCGAGGCTGCGCCAGGCTGAGCTGGCGCCTCCCCGCATCCATCGGCGGTGCTCGACGCAGCGCCCCTCAAGAATGCGAACGCCGCAATCGCGGCCCAGCTCCAGTACGCTGCGGAATGGTTCCAGCGCGGCGTCCTCGTCCTCGCTGAGCAGACGCACCGGCGCTTGTTCTGCGAGTGACTTGAACGCGCGGCGTGCTTCCCAGCGGGTCAGGTAATCAAGCAGTACGGGAAGTGCGGCGAGCAGGGCGAGAAGCACACCAACAAGTTTCATGTTCGCAGGTGGTGATCGGGTGCTGGAAGGCGACTGGATAGTCTGCGCGGCAACGACAAGCAGCGAAATGCAATTTGTTGCAGAGAGTGGTGCCGATGGCAGGCAGGAGCGTACGATCCTGTCGTCCTCCCTCCTGGTTGCTGCTGTGGTGTCGAAAATCCTCCTGCTTGCCCTTCTCCTGCCCGTGTTCGCGTTGGCCAGCGGCCTGGCCGACGACGGCTCGTGCCGCAACGGCGCGTTTCCTTCCGCGCAATCGGATTTCGCCGTGGCCAAGGTGGTGGGTACGCAGCGCCTGTACCTGCTCGGTGACATGGACGGCTGCCCGGCCAAGGGCGAACCCGCCTGCCGCCAGCGCAGCTACGTGGTGAGCGGGGATACGGTGGTGACCGGCCGCGACCTGGGTGCATACCGCTGCGCGTTCTTCCCCAACAAGGTGGGGGGCAGTGCCGGTTGGGTCGAGCGCAGCAAGCTGCAGCCGGTGGCACGGGTGACGCCGACGCTGCAGGGCTGGGCCGGTGACTGGAAGGATGGCGACAACGGGCTGCAGATCCGCGTGCGTGGCAGCCAGTTGCAGGTGGAAGGCGATGCCTACTGGCCGTCGGCCAATCCGTCGCTGGAAGAGCGGCCGGGTGGGCCGCACATCGGTTCGGTGAACGCGTCGGCTACGCCGCGCGGAAGCCAGGTCGATTTCGTCGAGGACACCTGCAGCGTGCACGCGCAGCTGCTGGGCGATCTGCTGGTGGTGTCGGACAACAGCGAATGCGGCGGCATGAACGTGCGCTTCGACGGGGTGTACCGGCGCGCGGGCAAACGCTGAGGGATCCGACCCCGGCGTTCATCTACGCCGTTCAAGCCACCACAGCAGCGAAGTGCACAGCACGAACGCCAGCCACCATGGCCAACGCGGGCCGGCCACCGGCTGCATCGCCTGTGCGCCGGCGGGCACGGTGGTTGCCAGCGCCTGCGTCGTTGCATCGATCATCGCCTGGCGGTGCAGGACGGCGGCGTCCTTCGCGTCGAACACATAACGCCATACCGCCGCGTCGCCATGCTGCAGCCGCTGCCAGCCTGCTTCACGCGGCCACCAGCCAGCGCAGCGCTGCGACGCTGTGGCGGCGTCAACGACCAGTGGCACGCCTGCATCCTTTGCATCGAAGGCCTGCAGCGGTGCCTGCACGCCGCACAGGGCGACGCGCTCGCCCAGCCAGGCTTGCGGCTGCGGTGACCAGAGCGCGTCGCCGTTACGCTGCGCGCGGGCCACGCTGGCCAGCACCGTGCTCCACAGTTCGCCATGGCGATCATCGCGACCGGCCAGCACCCAGCGCCACGTGTCAGTGAGCGGCAGCAGGCCGATACGGCCTTTGCCGACGCTGCGCCAGCTGCCGATCGGCGCGCCGGTCTGGTCGTGCAGCAGTGCATTGCTGCCGGGCGACTGCAGGTCCAGTGCTTCCAGCGCGGGCAGTGCGGCCGTGTGCGAGCTGCGGTCGGCGGCTTCGCCGTCGGCGCTCGGCAGTGTGCCGGCGGCCAGCGGACCCCGGCGCGCGGCCAGCATCGCGCTGTCGCCATCGCCGGGCAGTGCAACGGCATGGCTGCCGCCATCACCCTGCACCGGCAGGCCGAGATCGCGCAGGCGCTGCCGTGCGCTGGCCGACGGCGCGCCGCCACTACGGACCAGCACGCCCAGCCCCTCGCGCAGGGCCTGGCGCAGCACGGACACCTGCCCGGCGCGCAACGCTGCCAGGCTGCGTTCGTCCAGCAGCAACAGATCGCTGCGCGCCAGACTGGCGGCGTCCAGAGGCACCGCACCGTCACCTACGCTGAGACCGGCGCCGGTGTCGGCTTGGACCTGCACCTGCAGACCTGCATCGGTGGCCCAGCGGCGCAGGTACTTCAGCTCCGGCCCCGGCGCGCTGGCGCGCACCCGCAGGCGCAGCGGCGGCGCCGCAACGGTCTGCTGCGGCACCGGCACGCTGTCCAGCACATGGGCCTGCGCATCCAGCAGGCGCAGATGGAACACGCTGCGGCCGGGCGCGCGGGCGATGCCGCTGAGGCGCACGCGGCCATCGGCGCCCAACGTCGCTCGATCAACCACGGCGTCGGCCGGGTCCAACAGTTCGGCACGTCCGCCGGTGACGCCGCGCGCCTGCGCGTGTACCTCGAAACGGGCACCGGGCGCCGCATCGGCCGGGGGCTGCAGCGCGATCCAGCCACGCGGCGCAGGAGATGCCTGCCAGGTCAGGCTCGCCGGCAGCATGGCATCGCGATCGCGGGCTGCCAGCCCGGCACCGACCAGCGTGAGCGTGGCGGCAGGATGCCTGCGCAGCGCGGTGGCCAGGTCGGGCACACGTTGGCCACCCGCCACGTCCGCCGCCTCCGGCAACAGCAGCACTGGACCTTCACTGGCCGGCACGGCACCCGCGGCGGCGGCATCTGCGGTGAGCACGACCAGGCCGCCCGCGGGCTGCTGCGCGCTGGGCGGCAACAGGAAGAAATACAGCAGCACGGCGGCAATGCCCTGAAGACCCAGACGCACCGCGCGCCGGCCGCGATGCGCGGTGGGCGTGCGCAGCTGCTGCACGCTGGCCACGACCACGATGACGGCCAGGGCGGCGGCCAGCCACAGGTTCAACGCGGCGGCCGTCATGGCAGCGCCTCCAGTGCATCCAGATACTGCTGGCCCATCGCATCGGTGGCCGTGCGCCGCATCACCTGCGGCAGCGGGCGCTGCAGGGCGCGCCACAGCTGCGCGCGCAGGCGTTGGCGGCAGTCCTTGCAGCCTGGCTCGATACGCAGTTGCTCGATGGCGGCGGCCAGGTCCAGTGCATCGGGCAGGAAAGCGGCATTGCGTTGCTGCCAGCTGGCCAGTGCATCCAGGTCGGCGGTGCCATCACCATCACCCAGCCGCTGCCAGGCTTCGACGATGGCCGGGTCCGGCGGCGTACGTGGCGCCAACGGCAGTTCACGGCTGGCCAGCCCGGCGCGGTCACCGCCCAGCCGGCGGCTCTCATCGATGGGCGGAAGCTCCGGCCCCACGCGGGCCAGGTAGATGCGCTCGGCCTGCTGCACCTGCTTGATGAAAGCCAACGCCTTGTAGGCGAAGGGCAGTGCCTGCTCGGGGCGGCCCTGGCGCAGCTCGCCTTCGGCCGACCACATCTGGTCCAGCGCGGCCTTCAACGTGGCCCGCGTCTGCGGGTCCAGCAGGGTCGCCGCTTCGGCGTGGTCGTGGGTGTGGCCATACTCGGAAAGCACGTCGGTGGCACTGCCGAACACCGGCGGCGTATCGGCGGTGCTGGCCGTGCCGCCGTGATCATGGTCGTGATCGTCGCCGTGGTCATCGTGATCGTGCGCGGCGGCGATGGGCGCATCGCTGGTGGGCAGATCGCTGGTCGGTGGTGGCTTCGCTTCGCCTTCGCTCTCCTCGCCCAGGAACTGGCCGTAGCGCAGGCGCAGGATGCGCTGGTCCACGCCGATGGCATCGCTGCGCGTCACGAACGCATCGGCAGCGAGGGAACGCCGCTGCCGGATCAATGCTTCGGCGTCGATGATGATCTGCCGCTGGCTGCGGAAGTACGCCGGCAGGGTCTTCTTGATGCGGCCTTCCAGTTCGGCAGTGAGTGCCACCTCCGCACTCGGCAGGCGCAGGATCACGCTGCTGCTGCGCGCGGTCTGCGGCCGGGGTACATGGTTGTCGCGGACCTCCAGCTGCGCGATCACGTCGCCGCCGGGCTGCGCGCCCAGTGCGGCCAGATCCAGCGTGTGGGCGAAGCGCCGCACGCTGGCTTCGCCGCTGCCGGTCAGCGCCACGCGGCGTGTTGCGAAGGTGATGCTCTCGCCACTGCCCTGGGTGGTGGTGATCGACAACATTGCCCCCGCAGCGACGCCATAGTCATCGCTGGCTTCGAAGCGCAGCGTCCAGTGGCGTTGCCCGGGCGTGCCCAGCACCAGGCTGGATGCCGGTTCCAGCACGCGCACGCTGGGCGCCCGGTCGGCCACCACGTCCAGCCGGTGCAGGCGGGTTTCGGCCAGCACCGGCTCGCTCACCACGCGGTACAGCGCGGGCGCGCGCGCAACGTCCTGCGCCAGCCAGTGGCCATCCTGCTCGTGCAGCGGCAATTGCCGGCCATCGTGGAACTGCAGCCAGGCCCTGGCCGGGGCGCGATCAAAGCGCAGTGACCAGGACAGCCGGCTGTCTGCGGCGACTTTGGCATCCAACGCATTCTGGGTGAGGGTCGGCTGCCCGGTGTAGGCCGGCGCGTCCACCCGCAGGCGGGTGGACTGCAGGTGCAGCGGTCCTGCGGGCGTCTTATCGCCCGCCGCCGGCGCGTGCGCAGGCGCCGACGGTCCGCCTGCACGCGGCCAGCCCAACGCCAGCAGCGCGATGGCCAGGCCGCCCAGCCAGCACAGCAGCAGCGCGCTGCGTGGCCAACGCGGAGGAAGCTCCGGCATGGCGCGTTCCAGGGTGGCCAGCACATGCGTGCGCTGGCGCTGCTGCAGCGGATTGAGCGTGGCGGCATCGGCAAACAGCAGATCGGCGCTGTCTTCGCTGCTGCCGCTGGTGTCGAGTTGCCGCTGCAGCCAGTGCCGATCCAGCCGGCGCGCGTGCGCGGTTGCCAGTGCGACGCAGGCGAGCAGGCCGACCGTGGCGACCACGCAGGCGATGTCGAACCCGCCCAGGCGCAGGGCCAACGTGGCGGCGGCCAACGCCCAGGGCAGTCCCAGCAGCAGAGTGATGAGCGCGCGTCGACGTCGGGCGCGGTGCCATGCGAGCTGGAGTGTCTTCATGCCGTCGTCCTGCGTCGCGCGCTGCTGGCCATGCAGCGCTCCAGCGCGAACAGCAGCACGATGGCCAGCAACAGCCACGCGGTGGGCTCGCGCACTGGCGCTGTGGCGGCCGGCAGTGCCGCGCGCTGTGGCGCCTGGTCCAGGGCATTTCCCAGCCGCGGTGGCGCCGGTGGCTGCAGCGCGAGCAGCAGGGCACGCGGCAGGTGCGGATCGCGAAGTGCCTGGGTCTTGGCGACATCCCAGTCAGCGGGCAGCGACAGCAGACGGCCGCGGCCGACGCGCTGCTGCCAGAGCAGGGGGGCGCCGCTGGCGTCGCGCAGCAGCACACTGGCGTTCGCGGCGGGCTTGGCGGCGGTCAGCACCTGACCGCCGTCGCCCAGCCAAGCCTGCCAGCGGGCGGGCAGTGCCTCGCCCCGGGTCCATACAGCGGTTTCGCCGCGCGCGGGCAGGGCATCGACAGGCAACGTATCCGGCGCTGCCTGCACGCCCCACGCGCGCTGCAGTGCGTTCACCCAGTGCTGCGCCGCGCTGGGTGCATCGGCCTGCACGCGCAGCCGCGGTGGCGCTGCTTTCGCCTGCTCCGTGGTGACTGCGAGCGGATGCGTATGCCATTGCACGTCGCGTGACAGCTGCATCCGTGCGCCATCCAGGCCGGGCAACGGATCGGGCACGTGCACGATCAACGCGGTGCCTGCAGGAAGCTGCGCGTCCAGTTCGCGCAGCAGGCTGGGCAGGGTGGCACTGGCGGGCACCGGCGCTTGTTCGATGGCCGGAAAGCTGGGCGCCAGCCAATGCCAGTTCGCAGCGTCGGCGCCACCGCGCAAGGCGCCCGCATCCAGCCCCGGGGCGACCACGGTCCAGGCGGCGGGCACCGGCGCAGGGCCGGTCAGCGCAGGCCTTGCCAGCAGCAATGCCAGCGCGGCCAGCAACAGCAGGCGCACCAGCAGCAGCGGCCAGTCATCGAAGCGGATGCGCTGGCGTGGGCGGATCTGTGCGCGCAGCCAGCGCAATGCGGCGAAATCCAGCGGCGTGTACGGATGGCGCCGGGCCAGGTGGATCAGCAGTGGGAGCAGCCACGCGGCCAGTGCGGCCAAGCCCAGCGGGAACAGCAGGTTCATGCGCTGCCCCGGCGGGCGAACAGGGCCTGCAATGGCTGGTCCAGCGGTTGGTCGAGCCAGCCGGTGGCGCTGGCGATGCCGCTGGCCTGCAAGCGTGACTGCATGGCGGTGCGCGCGACAGCGAAGCGCTGCAGGTAATCGGTGCGGATTGCCGCGCCATCGCCCAGCAGTTCGTCGCCGGTTTCCGGATCGCGGAAGCGATGGCCGGCATCGAACGGGAAGTCGCGCTCATCGGCGGTCAGGATCTGCAGCAGCATCACCTCGCGGCGTGCGCCGGCCAGTTGTTCCAGCAAGGCGATACCGGCTTCGTCGAAGCCATCGCCGATGGCCAGCAGCAGATCGCCGGGGCGCACCCGCTCCCACAGCGGGCGCAGGCGCTCAGCCACAGGCCACGCGCCGCGGGCCTGCAGGGCATGCAGCTGCAGATGGATGCGATCGCGCTGGCGGGCACCGCTGGCGGCCGGCACCAGTTGCAGGCCATCGCCATTGATTGCCAGCAGGCCGAAGCGGTCACCCTGCTGCAGGGCCAGTTCCAGCAAACACGCGGCAACGCCGCGCATGTGGTCCAGGCGCGTGCGCTGCGGTGCTGCACGGTCGGCCTGGCCGGCCGACGCGGTGGCGTCCAGCAGCAGCCAGACGGTGATCGGGCTCTCGCGTTCGGATTCCTGCACGAAGAAGCGGTCCGAGCGGGCGTACAGCTTCCAGTCGATCTGGCGCAGCGCGTCGCCCGGCTCATAGGCGCGGTACTGGGCAAACTCCAGGCCGGCACCGCGGCTGCGGCTGGCGTGCTGGCCGATGCCGCTTGCCCCGCTGGCGAAGCGCGGCGACAGCCGCAACGTGCGCAGGCGCGCACGCAGGTCCGGCGGCAGGGTCAGCGGGATGGCGACGCTCACGCGGGAATCAACCGGGGAACGGTACGGCCTGCAGCAGCGCTGCAACCACGTCGTCGGCGCGCTTCTGTTCGGCTTCGGCAGCGAAGGACAGCAGCAGGCGATGGCGCATCACCGGCGCGGCCAGTGCCTGCACATCCTCGCGGGTGGCGGCGAAGCGGCCCTGCAGCAGTGCACGCGCCTTGGCGGCCAGCACCAGCGACTGCCCGGCACGCGGGCCGGCGCCCCACTTCACCCACTGGTTGATGGCGGCCGGTGCGCCCTCGCCGGGTCGGCTGGCGCGCACCAGGCGGGTGATCCAGGCCAGCACATCGGGGCTGACATGCACCTGGCGCACGGCGGCCTGCAGCGCGATCACCGCCTCGGCGTCCATCACCTTCGGCACCGCTTCGGTGGCACCGCCGGTGGTCTGTTCGATGATGCGGCGCTCTTCGTCTTCGCTGGGGTAGTCCACCAGCACGTGCAGCAGGAAGCGGTCCAGCTGTGCTTCCGGCAGCGGGTAGGTGCCGGCCTGCTCGATCGGGTTCTGCGTGGCCAGCACGAAGAACGGCGCGGGCAGTGCATAGGTGGTTCCCGCGTAGCTGACCGTGCGTTCCTGCATGGCTTCCAGCAGCGCCGCCTGGGTCTTGGGCGGGGTGCGGTTGAGTTCGTCGGCCAGCAGCAGATTCGTGAAGATCGGTCCCTGCTGGAAGCGGAAATGACGATGGCCGGTGCCATGGTCTTCTTCCAGCAGTTCGGTGCCGAGGATGTCGCTGGGCATCAGGTCAGGGGTGAACTGCACGCGCCGGAACTGCAGTTCCAGCGCCTGCCCCAGCGAGCGCACCAGCAGGGTCTTGCCCAACCCGGGCGCGCCTTCCAGCAGGCAGTGGCCGCCGGCCAACAGGCCGATCAGCAGCTGCTCGACCACCGCGTTCTGGCCCACCACGGCATGGGCCAGGGCATCGCGCAGCGCATGCAGGCGCGGCAGCAGGGAATCGAGGTCGGGCTGGGTCATGGCGGTGTTCCGATCAGTTGTTCAGTGCGTACATCACGATGTTGACGCCGAAGCGGGTGTTGTCTTCGGCCAGGAAGCGCTTGTTGCGCCAGTCGTAGTCCCACTCGCAGCCGTAATCCTTGTTGCTGTAGAGCACGCCCAGGCGGCCATCAACCTCGATGCCCTTCAGGTAGTCGTGCACCAGGTCGTCGC
Organism: Stenotrophomonas sp. S49; assembly: GCF_016624905.1. Lineage (NCBI taxonomy): Bacteria > Pseudomonadati > Pseudomonadota > Gammaproteobacteria > Lysobacterales > Lysobacteraceae > Stenotrophomonas > Stenotrophomonas sp. S49. Next base: position 66,882 of record NZ_JACVUD010000013.1, read on the forward strand.
CCCAGCCGTTCAGTTCGAAGCTGGTGGCGGGTGGGCCTTCGGGGAAACGGAAGAAACTGCGGTACAGCGCGTGGCTGTTGGGCAGCTTCTGCAGTGCCTTCGGCCCGAACAGGCGCGCCATCTGCGCTTCGAAAGAGGTGGCGAACAGGCCGTCGATGTCATGGTTGCAGTCATCGACGAAGACGAAGCCGCCGTTGCGCACGTAGCGCACGAAGTTCTGCCGTTCGGCGGCGTTGAACTCCACCAGGGTGTGCCCGGCCAGGTAGCAGAAGGGGGCTTCCAACATGCGCGGATCGGCCAGGGCCACCACGTGTTCCTGCGGGTCCACTCGCAGCGAGGTGTAGTCGATCAACGAGGTGATGAGGTTGGACGGCATGCGCGCGTCCACGTCCCAATCGCCGGAATCGTACTGCAGGCGGGTGAACCAGAAGTCGTAGCGGGAACTGCGCGGGCCCGCCTGCGCCCACGCTGGCAGCGCCGTCGCCGAAGCGGCAGCGGCCAACCAGCGCAGGCAGGCCCGGCGATCCATCAGACCGCGTCGGACAACGAGGTGAAGGTGAAATCGCGCAGCTTCATCGGCGGGATCATCATCACGAAGCTGGATTCATCACCGGCCACGCGCACCGGCTTGCCCAGCTCTTCGATGTTGTTGAGCATGATGACCGGCGATTCGTTGAAGCGGAAATTCTTCACCGGGTGCTTGATCTGGCCGTTCTCGATGTAGAAGGTGCCGTCGCGGGTCAGGCCGGTCAGCAGCACGGTCTGCGGGTCGACCATGCGGATGTACCAGGTGCGGGTGACCAGGATGCCCTTCTGGGTGCCGCGCACCAGCTCGGCGGTGCTCTTCTCGCCGCCGCTCATCAGCAGGTTGCCCGGCGTGGCCTTGGCGGTCTTGCCCTGCTTCTGCGCCCAGAAGCGCGAGTAGTCCAGGTTGGCCACCTTGCCGTTCTCGATGATGGCCATGCGCTCGCGCGGCATGCCTTCCCCATCCCACGGCAGCACCGGCGCTTCCGGGTGCCAGGGGTCGGCGTACATGCTCACGCGCGGGTCGTACACCTGCTCGCCCAGCTTGTTGCCGCCGCCCTTCTTCGACAGGAAGCTGCGGCCTTCGTCGGCCGAGCGGGCGCTGAAGAAGTTCATCATGAAGCTGATCAGGCCCGCCGCCGCTGCCGGTTCCAGGATGACCGTGTACTTGCCCGGTTCCAGCGCCTTGGCCTCGGCCGATTCGGTGGCCTTGCGCATGGCGATGCGGATGTCCTGCTCGGCCTTGAAGTCGGCGGCGTCCTTCAGGTTGCGGCCGACCCAGCCCGAACCGCGGCCGTCTTCGGTGCGCACGGTGCAGGTGTAGTCGAAGCTGGTGGTGCGCTGGTAGCCGAAGTTGCCATTGCTGTTGGCCGTGGCATAGAAGCCCTGGCCATCTTCCAGGAAGCCAGCGGCGATCAGGCCGTTGCCGCGGCACGGGGCGATCGAATCGGCCGCGACCTTGGCCCGGAAGGCAGGGTCGATGGCCGCGGTGGACTCGCTGAAGGTCGGGCTGGGGCGGTAGCTCTGCTTGCCGATGGCCGGCATGAATTCCGGGTTTTCCGGGGCCAGGCGGGCCAGGTCTTCGGCGCGGCGCACCACGCGTTCCAGCGCGGCATCGTCGAACTCGTTGATCGAGGCGGTGCCCACGCGCTTGCCGAAGGCCACGGTGACGGCCAGTTCGGTGTTGTCGACAATGCCGCTGGTGGACACGTTGTTCAGCGCGAAACGGATGTTGCCGTTGAGCGAGCCGACCAGGACGGCGCTGCATTCATCGGCCTTGGACAGGGCGATGACCTTGTCGAGGATGGCCTTGGCCTGGGCTTCGGTGAAGATACTCATGGTGTAAGGGCTCCTGACCGGTCAGCCGAGGCTGCGCGCGGTGTTGATGACGTTGATGCCGTTGAAGCGCGCGGTGGACGAACCGTGCGAGACCGCCGAGACCTGGCCCGGCTGGCCCTTGCCGTCGAAGAACGAACCGCCCAGGCGGTAGTCGCGCTCATCGGCCACGGCGGTGCAGGCGTTCCAGAACTCCGGCGTGCGGATCTGGTAGGCCACGTCTTCCAGCATGCGGGTGATCTTGCCGTTCTTGATCTCGTAGAACAGCTGGCCACCGAACTGCGCGTTGTAGCGCTGCTGGTCGATCGAGAACGAACCGTCACCGATGATGTAGATGCCGTTCTCCACGTCCTTGATCATGTCGGCCACGCTGAGCGGGGTCTTGCCCGGTGCCATCGACACGTTGGCCATGCGCTGGAACTGCACGCTGGACCAGGAATCGGCATAGCAGCAGCCGTCCGATTCGGTCTTGCCAAGGATGTGGGCCTGGTCGCGGATGGTCTGGTAGTCGACCAGCTTGCCGTTGCTGATCAGATCCCAGCGCTTGCACTTCACGCCTTCATCGTCGTACGCCACGGCGCCGAGGCTGCCCGGCTGGGTCTTGTCGGCGAAGATGTTGACGTGCTCGCTGCCGTACTGGAACTGCTGCTCGCGCTTGTCCAGGGTGGCGAAGCTGGTGCCGGCGTAGTTGGCTTCGTAGCCGAGCACGCGGTCGAGTTCGAGCGGGTGGCCGATCGATTCGTGGATGGTCAGCCAGGTGTGCGACGGGTCCAGGACCAGGTCGTACTTGCCGGGCTTCACCGACGGCGCCTTCAGCTTCTCCTGCGCCTGCTTGGCGGCCGCGATGGCGTCTTCCTTCATGTCGTAGGACGAACCGTAGTTCACCACGCCGTTGGGGGTGAGCACCTTGCCGGCAGCGGCGCCGTCCAGGTACTCGTAGCCCAGGCCCATCGGCGCGGACAGGCCTTCGCGGGTGCGGAACTTGCCGCTGGCCTTGTCGATGGCGGTGACCGTCATCGGCGCCCAGATGCGGTGCACGTCCTGGTCGATGTAGGAACCATCGGTGGAGGCGAAGTACTTCTGTTCGTTCACCAGGAACAGCATCGAATTGACGAAGCTGGCACCGGCGCCCATCGCCGCGGCGTTGACGTCCAGCAGCAGGTCGACCTTTTCCTTGATCGGCACCTCCATGGCGTTCTTGCGGATCGGCGTCTTCCAGCTCACCTCGCCCACTCCCGGTGCCTTGGCCAACTGCACCGGTGCGGTCTGCACGCCGGCGTTGGCCTTGGCAATCGCGGCGGCCTGCTGCGCGGCGCGGGCCACGTCGGCGGTGCCCAGCGCATTGGTGGCGGCAAAGCCCCAGGCACCGTTGACGATCACGCGGATGCCCACGCCGGTGGACTCGGTGTTCACCACGTTCTGCACCTTGTCTTCGCGGGTGATCACGAACTGCCGCAGGTAGCGGCCGATGCGCACATCGCAATAAGTGGCGCCGGCGCTGCGCGCGGCCTGCAGGGCGGCGTCGGCCAGGCGCTTCTTCAGCGCCGGGTCCAGGCTGGACTGCAGCTGCTCGGCGGCAATGGCCTTGCCGAAGAACGAGGGCACGATCAGGCCGCCCGCGGTAAGCCCGGTCAGGGCCAGGAAGTCACGTCTTTGCAAGGCTGCTCTCCACGTCGAAGGATGGGAAGACTCAGGCGCCGAGACTGCGCGCGGTGTTGATGATGTTGATGCCGTTGAAGCGGGTGGTGGACGATCCGTGCGAGACCGCCGAGACCTGGCCGGGCTGGCCCTTGCCATCGAAGAACGAACCGCCCAGGCGGAAATCGCGTTCATCGCAGATGGCGGTGCAGGCATTCCAGAACTCGGGCGTGCGGATCTGGTAGGCCGCGTCCTCGACCATGCCGGTGATCTTTCCGTTCTTGATCTGGTAGTACAGCTGGCCACCAAACTGTGCGTTGTAGCGCTGCTGGTCGATGGAGTAGGAACCGCGGCCGTGGATCCAGATGCCGTTCTCCACGTCCTTGATCATGTCCTCCACGCTGAGCGCTGCCTTGCCCGGTGCCAGCGAGACATTGGCCATGCGCTGGAACTGCACGCTGGACCACGAATCGGCATAGCTGCAGCCGTGCGAGGCCTCGCGGCCGAGGATGTGGGCCTCGTCACGGGTGGCCTGGTAATCGACCAGCACGCCGTCGCGCACCAGGTCCCAGCGCTGGGTCTTCACCCCTTCGTCGTCGTAGCCGACCGCGCCCAGGCTGCCCGGCTGGGTCTTGTCGGCGAAGAAGGTGACGATGTCGCTGCCCCAACGGAAGCCGGCATCGCGCTTGTCCAGCGTGGCGAAGCTGGTGCCGGCGTAGTTGGCTTCGTAGCCAAGCACGCGGTCCAGTTCCAGCGGGTGGCCGACGTTTTCGTGGATGGTCAGGAACAGGTTGGACGGGTCCAGCACCAGGTCGTACTTGCCGGGCTTCACCGAGGGCGCCTTCAGCTTCTCGCGCGCATGGCGGGCGGCGGCGATGGCGTCCTCGACCGGGTCATAGGAATCGCGGTAAGCGGTAATGCCGCCGGGCAGCTGCACCTTGCCGCGCGCATCGCCATCGAGGAATTCGTAGCCCATGCCCATTGGCGAGGACAGACCAGCACGGGTGCGGAACTTGCCGCTGGCCTTGTCGATGGCGGTGGCGGTGAAGGGCAGCCAGATGCGGTGGATATCCTGGTCGATGAACGAACCGTCGCTGGAAGCGAAGTACTTCTGCTCGTTGACCAGGAACAGGGTGGAGTTGATGAAGTCGGCGCCGGCGTCCAGGGCGGCGCTGTTGAGCGCCAGCAGCAGTTCCACCTTGTCCTGGATCGGTACGGCCATGGCGTTCCTGCGCACCGGCGTCTGCCAGCGCACGTCGCCCACGGCCGGGGTGGGGGCCAGTTGCACGGGGCGGGTCTGGATGGTCGCGTTGGCGCGGGCGATGGCGGCCGCCTGCTCGACGGCCCCGCGCACGGCGGCCTCGGTCTGCTGGTGGGTGGCGGCGAAGCCCCAGGCGCCATTGACGATCACCCGCACGCCCACGCCGGACGACTCCCGGTTGGTCACGTTGCCGACCTGGTGCTCGCGGGTGATGACCGACTGGTTGAGGTAGCGGCCGATGCGCACGTCGCAGTAGCTGGCCTTGGCGGTGCGGGCGGCGGACAGGGCCACCTCGGCCAGGCGCCTGCGCTGGGCGGTATCAACCGGGGCCAGCAGCTGCTCGGCCGCGATCAGCCGCGAATGCGGCAGCACCAGGCCCGCCAGGCCCAGACCGGAAAAAGCCAGGAACTCACGTCGTTGCACAGCGTCTCTCTCTCACTTCCGTGCGGCTGGCAACGGGCCAGGCCGATCACGTCAACTCCCTGACTTTCGCCAGCGCGGGGCATGGCGGCAAGTGACTGCAGTCATGGGTGGGGAGGGTTTGGGCAGGGCTTGCAGCCCTGCACCTGCTCAATGCAACGGCAACGGCCAAA